>NZ_JACJON010000011.1 GCF_014695585.1 Microcoleus sp. FACHB-831
AGGCGGTTGGCAAGCTTCGGCTAAAGAAAAGCGGGAGTGGACAGAACTAATTGCCTCTTACTGTAAAGGAGCGTATCAGTTTCAAGGAAAAATTTGGCTGGAGTATGTATGGCGAGTGAAGAATTTAGCTCGCGACAATAACAACATTGCTGCCGCAACGAAGTACATTGATGATGGCTTAGTTGAAGCTGGAGTGATGGCGGATGATTCACTCAAATACATCCAATCTCCAGTCTGCCATTGGTACGTTCAAAGTAATGAAGATATGGTTACTGTCAGGATAGCCAACGTGCCGATTTACAATGGAGAGCCATTAACAACACTTGGTGGTTCAAGCGAGTTCCTCACTGCTGTTTCAACCCAAGTACAATTGTCGAAAGCACCGTGGAATGTCCCACCAGCAAGGCTATCTACCCCAAGTTAAACAGTGGAGAATCCTTAAGAGCTGCTTTAATCAAAGTCGAACTCTATGTCCTATGCGCCATAAAACTAGATGACCAATCAGGATATGATGAGTGCGCTCAAAGCGCAAGGAATGGATACGTTCTAGTAACCTATGGCAACTGCAACGTTCAGCAGGTCTGTCCGGGTCAGAGTTAGAACAATCCGACTCATATTTGCTCTTTTCCTTACTTTGTTGATTTCCTAAAGAGCTTAGATGGAAGGCTTTTTAAGATGTGGGGAATAAGTGCAGGACCAGGCAGAAAAACAATACCCAACTGTTGCATTAATCCTAGTGCATCGCCCTGTCCACAATGCTCCGTAATTTTTCCATTTTCGACGCGATCAAGGTGCATAATTGACAACTGAATTGGCTTGCCTGTTGGAGGAATACCTTGGAACTCACCAAGATGCGTAGCTGTAAATGTTCCACAAGTGACAACTTTATCATCTGCAACAATCACTTCATCAAATGAATGCTGACTATTGGCAAAGGCTAAATAGAAGGTCATGCCAAACTGCTTAAAGCTTTCCCGGTTGAGCGGTTCAGGAATCCCAGTTAGGTGAGCAACTTTCATTGGGAGCGAGAAGTGCTAAGGCTTGGTCAATATTTCGATTATCAAAAGCTTTGTACAACTCGAGAACAGTAGCTTTATTTTGTTCGATTGACATCAGTGATACTTTACACATTTAACTGTATCTGCGTTACCCCTTGGCGTAACTGGCGTTGTCTAGCGAGCCAAGAGTGCCTCACGCGCTTGCCCAGCAGGGGTGCTAACTGACTTGCCCCCCAACGCAACAGTGCGCTTTTACGTAGTAGCTCAGCCTGAGCCGCTTCCTGACTTTGAAGCTGCTGTGCTCGAACAATCTCCGGCTCCCGCTCGGCTTGAATCTGTGGCAACACCGCATCAATTGCCGTATCTGTTGCCCCTTCACGCAACAGGGGAACTAGATGATTTGCCGCAACAATCACATCCCGCAAAGCCATATTGATGCCTTGGGCGCGAATCGGTGACATCGGGTGAACAGCATCGCCCAGCAGCAGTAATCCTGGTGCATACCAACGCGGACAACGCCCAACGACAACAGATAACAGCACAGGCCGTTCAATAGTTTCTGCATGAGTCCGGATATGCTCGGCTAACCACGGGGGTGATGCTTCTGCCAAAATTTTAGACCAATCGGCTTGCTTCCAGTCTATAGGGGCATCCTCATGGAGTGCCCAGCCTACCTGAAGATTCCCCTCAGAAGAGCGAAACAGCCCAAAGGCATAGCGATCGCGAACAATCGAATAAAATATATTCTCGGATTCAAAGCGCGAGCTATCCGCCAATTTAAACCAAAGAATATCAAAGCTTCCGGACTGTTGCTCTAGAGGTAAGTTGGATCGCTGCCGAACAACAGAATTGCGACCATCCGCCCCAATGACTAGATTGGCACAGATGGAGCGATCGTCACTCAGCTTCACACCCGAAACCCGGTGCTCGCTCCACAGCAAATCCTGCACGGGACTGCCGGGGATAAACTCAAAATTGGGATAAGTGTTTGCCTGGTCGATTAACGCTTCCAGGAAAGCTGGCTGTGAGACAAGGGTGCAGGGCTTACCACCCGGTTCGATTGGTTCATCAACTCGAAACAGAAACCTGTTCTCGATTAGGACTTCCCAGGCATCTAAAGAGCGATGGGGAATGCTCTCTAGCACAGACGACAATCCCATCTGTTCTAGAGCATCCAGCCCACTGGGCATCAGTCCCTCACCACGAAAAACTCTCCGGAAGTTACGGGAGGATTCAATCAGTTTGACGGCGATGCCACGTTTGACGAGAAGCAGTGCAAGCGTTGCACCAGCAGGTCCTGCCCCGACAATTACAACCTGAGTCATCACGTTAAAACTGCATTGATGACTTTAGAATACCAAACTTCTCTGTGCAGGTAATTGATGTTCACTGTCGCTAACTACGGTTGCAGCAGCAATTTACCTCTGAAGCACTCTGTTGGGACGGATAGTAATATTTATTGACGCTTCTGTTTCAGCCAAAGCAGCCTTGTAGCTGTGCCTTGTGGAATCTTCGTTACTTTGGTTGGCTTACTCCCATTAACATCAACCAGGTAAAGAAAATTAGTACACTCAGGATAACCTATTAGTAACAAAGGTCGATAACATTTACCGTCGTACCCAGCTGCAAATACAATCTTTTGCCCATCAGGTGACCAAGCGAAGTCTTGAATACCGCCAGCTGGACTTTTAGGAGGTGTAGGAAACAGTTCTCGCAACTTTTTAGTCTTTAGATCCAATACCCAGATTGTTTCACTGTTGAAGTTGAAGTTGTTATTAGTTTTGGCCCTAATGAGCAAAGCGAGATAGCGACCATCCGGCGACCACTTCATGGCTTCATCATTAGAAGATAGAGATGGGAATATCCGAATTGGTAAATCATTTTTGGCATCAAGAAGTACTTGCAGGTTACTTCCGTCAAAGTTGATTTGGTACAGCGTCTTCAAGGTTTTCTTCGTATCCCTGTGCCAGAAGACAAGAGCTTTGCTGTCTGGTGACCAAATCAGTTGGTAAACACTACCAGGGGCGAGTTTAGTAATACGCCGCGAACGCTGACTGGCAATATCGAACAGGTAAACATCTTCGACAATGCCAAAGGTTTTGTCAGTAAAACCGTCTGTATAAGCGACAGTTTTCCCATCTGGGGACAAGGTGTACTGATTACTACTGCCAAGACTTTTGTCCTTGATTTTTAAGACTTCTATAGAACCGTTAGGACTAATGGATTTTTTCGCGTATAGAAGTCGTTGAGTCTCAGGAGACCATGACACATACGATCTCCTCGTTTCCTCATTGAGAGCACTTGGGAGACTGTTGGGAAACTCCCACTTAGACATCTTCCAATCTGTTGGGTTTACTACATACCAACCCTGTTGCTTGTTAATCTCCGTGAGGTTGAGGATGACGTCGTGATCGCTTGGTAAGCTGGTAATGCTCTTGACAGGAGCAAGTATTGACACGCCACACCCACCCAAAAGCATACAGATTAGAAAGAAAAATCTTAGCGGTTTGAAAGAGGCTTTCATTTTTGAACAGCGGCGCTTAAGCCTTACAGGGATAGAGAGCATTGAATTTCTGCCCCTCCAGCCTAAGCGTGGAGGTGTGGCAGTTATGCAACCTCACATTCTGCTTTTCTAACTGTCACAGTCAGTCTCACCCAATATCGCCATTGGATAGATGTTGCTCCACTTCTGAAGTTCTACCCCTCGAATGACTACAAAAAGTTATGTTTCCAGCAATAGCAATAGACTCATACTTGAGTTAGCTGGTGATAGCCTGCCTTACTTCCTTATTGATCCAATCTCGAACTCCACAAGACTGGCGAGCGCACAGCACTTAACAAGCCAAATCTTCTGATGTTTTAGAAGTCTTATTCCACGAGATTAAGCCGTTTATTGCCATACCCAAAAGAACTACATAAAGCAGAGCAATAAATCGGACTCCTTTCACGTAATACAACCCAATTCCTATCACATCAACAGCAATCCAGTAGTACCAGCTTTCGATTCGCTTTTGAGCTAGTAGCCACATCGCTGTAAAACTTGCAATTGTTGTCAGGGCATCCAAATAGGGGAAAGAAGCTTTCTCAGGAAACAGGGTAGGAAACAGTATATGGACGCGGCTCATAAAAGCCCCGATAACAAAAGAAACGGCAATTGTAACAGCCAAAACCCTGATTAGACTGCGCTGCGAACTGTACCTGAAATCTCCGGCTTTGTCTGTACCTCGACGGGATGTACTCCACCGCCACCAACCATACACGCTTGCTCCCAAATAGTAGACCTGTTCGAGGGTATCTGAGTACAAGCGTATCTGGTAAAAAAGCGCCATATACAGCAGTACACTCACAATACCGACTGGCCAGGTCAGCATTTGCTTTCTGGCGATGAGCCACACCGACCACAAATAGAGTATCGTTCCTATGAATTCTATATAGCTCATAGGATATCCCAGGATTGTAAAGGCAATGTTGTTGACACTGAACAATTCAAGCATTGTGATGAATTACGCCATTTCTCTCTTCATCTTCTGTTTGCTCAATCTTATTGGCGCTGGACGAACAAGTCCAGCAAATTCTCATACTTTCGGTACTTATCCAAGACACCCTTCACGTACTTCACTCGTGTTTCCAGCTCACCTTGCACGAGGAAGAAGGGAATCTTGCGAACAATTAAATCGTTAACAATTTGCTTTTGAAAGATGCGTCGATTCACATCTCCAGAACGGTCCCAAGTGTCGTCATAAGGGATATCTACATCACAAACAAACACAAGGTCATAGCGTGAAGCTGCCCGATTCGCTAATTCGGCAAGTTGCCTCTCTGCCGTGTTGTGATAGTACAGTGAAAACATATAAGTGGTAATCGCATTAGTATCCGTAAATAAGTACCGATTTGCCTGGTATAGCAGTTCTTCTTCACGGTTCAAGTGTTCAGAAGCAATCTCAACCAATTGTTCGAGAGACAGCCGACGATTCACTTGATGCTTCTCCCAATATTCCCGCCCATATTCCGGCATCCAAACGGTATCGTATTCCTGTGCCAGTCGGGATGCAAGCGTTGTCTTGCCCGTAGATGGAGCGCCCAAGAAAACTACATTCGTTATCAAGTCGCGATAAACCCAAGGATGCAAATATTCGCGATAGGCAAAAGTATCTTTTCTGATTTGTGTGCCAGAGATGGGTACTGTTTGGCGATTATAATCCACGATTCGATTGACAGCTCCCAGGGCTAAACTCATATGTTCTCCATAAAATTCACTGGAATAAAAGTGCGTTATTCCCTGTAGCTTTAATCGATTTAAAATATAGTCTTCATGTTTTTTCTTGATTTCGGGTGTATCTCCGACTTCAGTCGGGCCATCCCAAGCTTCGATGACTTGTACATCCGGATATAGTTTCCTTATCCAGCCTGCTCGAATATTAAGAGGGACGGACGTTGTTTCTCTCGCCTCGTAAATGATTACAATTACCTCATCCATTTGAGATAATGCCGTCTCAATTAAAAACTGGTGTCCTTTGTGAAACGGCGCAAATTTTCCAACAGTAAGTCCACGTTGGCTATCCATGATTCATAATGCGACTGTGCGACAAGGGAAAAGAGTTGACTGCTACTCTTTATAAAGAAACCCGAACAGGTTTTATTCATAAGGTAATGCGAGACGCTCGCGGACTCGAAGAGAGCTGCGCTCCCATCGCACGGTAGCTTATGTGGGATAGTTTAGCCCTGTGCAGGGAAGGAAGAGGATATGCGAAAACTCTTGCAAACAACGGCCCAATACGCCATTCGCTATCTTGAAGGCTTAGACGCTCGTAATGTTGCACCAACTGAGGAAGCGATCGCTAATCTCATCCAGTTTGGTCAACCCCTCCCCAATGAGCCTGTCGATCCCGAACTTGTCTTGCAACAGCTTGATGAAATTGGCTCACCCGCATCAATGGCACAGGCAGGCTCCCGCTTCTTTGGATTTGTCACGGGTGGTTCCCTGCCTGCCGCCTTGGCAGCCAACTGGCTAGCCGCCGCGTGGGATCAAAATTGCGGACTCTATCGCATCACCCCAGCCACAGCCTTACTGGAGCAGGTAGCTCTGCGCTGGCTCCTCGACGTACTCCATCTCCCTGCCGACTGCGGTGGTGCTTTCGTTACGGGAGCAACCGTTGCTAACTTTACCGCATTAGCCGCCGCCCGCCACGCCGTACTCGAACGGGAAGGTTGGAATGTAGAAGCAGACGGGTTGTTTGGTGCGCCACCGATTACGGTTGCAGTTAGCGAGGAAGCGCACCCAAGCTTGTTGAAAGCGTTGGGATTGCTGGGATTAGGTCGAAGCCGAGTCGTGAAAGTCCCCGTCGATGGACAGGGGCGAATGCGTCCGGATGCCATTCCCACCCTGACTCGTCCTGCGATTATCTGTACCCAAGTGGGAAATGTGAACACAGGCGCGTGCGATCCAGTTGAAGAGATTTGCGATCGCGCAAAAGTTGTGGGAGCCTGGGTGCACGTAGACGGCGCATTCGGACTCTGGGCAGCCGCTGCTCCATCGTTGGCGCACCTCACGACTGGTATGGAAGAGGCAGACTCTTGGGCGACAGATGCTCACAAGTGGTTGAACGTGCCGTATGATAGCGGATTGGCGTTTGTTCGCGATGCCAAGGCGTTGCAAGCGGCAATGGCGATTACTGCGGAGTATTTACCCACCGTCAGCGACCAGCGCAACCCGTCAGACTATACTCCTGAATTATCGAGGCGTGCGCGTGGAGTTGAAGTGTGGGCAGCTATGCGATCGCTGGGTCGTTCTGGTTTGGTAGATTTAATTGAGCGTACCTGTCGCCATGCCAGACACTTTGCCAAGGAGTTGAAAGCGGCTGGTTACCCGATTCTTAATGATGTGGTGTTGAATCAAGCCTTAGTGTCCTTTGGGGATGCAGAAACGACTCATCGGGTGATTGCCGATATTCAAGCCGAGGGGACTTGTTGGTGTGGTAGTACGGTTTGGCAAGGGCAGACGGCGATGCGAATTAGCGTTTCGTCTTGGGCAACAACGGATGCTGACGTAGAGAAAAGTTTGGCAGCTATGCTGCGAGTAGCTGGGAAATATTGTTCTGGTGCATTTTAGGATGAGCGATCGCTTGACGATTGCAGATTGCGATCGCACGATAAAGCCTTCACCGTTTGCATCGGATACTGGCAAGATACCGGCTGTAGCCATGTCCTTATCTGAGAGCCTCTTGCTCACCAATTATAGTTGGCTCAACTTTGGAGAGGAATTGTGGGGCTAGGCGATCACCTTATCGCCTAATCAATGCGATCACCACTGGAGATACAGCTAGGGATTAGAGCGTTCGCTCGGCTGATTGGGCACTGATGGAGGTAATTGCTGGATTGATTGTGGCTGACTTAACTCGATTGGAACTCCTAATTTTTCACTAAGTTCCAAGACATTATTGCTAAAGTCAGCAGCTGCAACAAAAACACCTGCAATTGTGCCAACAATTACTACCAATCTCCGTAGACGAATTTTGAGCCTCTCTGGCTTTTGCTTCTCAGGCGTACTAATATCCTCTTGTAGGTTATCTAGCTCCATCAGAACTTCTTCTCGCTGAGCTTCTGGAAATTCCTGAGCCATCTCGCGTAGAGAACGGATTAGTCTGCTAATCTCATCATTATTCTGACCGATATTTTGGGAAAAGTTTGAAACAGTACCACTGCCGCTTTGAAGAAAGCCAATACTAGAATTCGGAGCGTTGATTTTCGTTTGGTTAGTGATAGATTTATCTTGATTTTGAGTCATATTGACATAGCCTCCTGTTATTAGAGTACCTTCGTTATTAACTATGTATAGCCTAGAGTGCATCCTGACTTGTTTAGAAATTTCGGCTTCTATGATGTTAGTATCAGAACGCAATCTAGGCAAAGCTTGTAAAAGCATCTGCATATCATGTATGTTGAGCGTTTCAATGTCAGATTGCCTACTCAGTTGAGATTGCAGGTACTGAGTGACAACGTTCATGTTGTCACAGATATTCTTCAGCCATTCAATAGATTTCTGAGGATTCTGATGAATTTGTTCGTATTCATCCCAGCTTGACTGAAAAGTTTGATTTACTGTTCTTTTTAGAGCAAAGTAGACAAGAGCTGCACGGGCGCTATCGTGTGCAGAAATTGATGATTCAATACAGTGTTCAAGTAAGGCTTTATCAATTGATGATTCTACTTGGATTAATCCGAATGTATGGGCAAAAGTTGGTTTGACGATGCAAAGCCATTTTGCTAATGCTAGTTCATCAACAGTCATTTCATAAACTAAGCGCAGACTTCTTGATCTCCAAGTTACTGAGAGGATGTGTGCAGCATAGGCACTCAACAGGAATGTCCAAAGATCGCTATGAGTTGATCGTTGTTCTCCTTCAACTAGGATATCCTGCAACCATTTTGATTGTTCGGGTTGACTCTTGTAGTGGTAACTAACGCCTAAAGCAATGCCCAGCAATTCTGTAGGACGATAGAAGAATGATGCACGGTGTGCAGGAAAAGCCTCCCTACCAGACAATCTAACTAATCCATTTGCCCAAGTTTCCAGAAAACCTTCACTAAATTGTCTACCGCAAGCAAGACCATAGCCTACTGCTGCAAGAGCAGGTGCTTCACTCAAGCGGTTTGGTTCTAGAGTAGCAATTTCTATATCATTGGCTACGTCAAAGGGGAGCTGGCTGTTTGTCTGCTGAAAAACATGGTGGGCAAAACCACTTTCTGGTGATTCTCTATGATAGTTCGCCTTTAAATACTCTGAAACGCTATCCAACTGATAACTGAAGCTTTTTTTAAAAGCATTTATCATAGGAACCATTTACTTGCACGAAGTTTTATATTGAGCATGGCAGGGGACCATCCGCGAACATTCTTGAGACGGGCAAGTAGCCCCGCAATTAGTTCGGAGTAATAGATAGTTACGGGATCAGATGCGGGAAATACCGATTTCCAGGACAGAGAGGTAAATTTTAGTACTTGTTCGCTGAGGTAAGTTAGGTCGTAGTAAGTTGATTGAGGATGGAGATGAATGAGTAACGGTGTTGGCAAGGGTGTACTGGGTCGCTTAATTAGCCTTGGGCTATTTGTACTGAGTAGGCGAGTATAACGTCCGAGTTGCAGAATCGTACCTCGTTCTGGAGCGTAGATTCCCTTGCGAACGCCATTTTTTACAACAATGCCCTGTTGAGATTTATCCAATACCGTAAATGGATGGTCATGCGAGACAGTTAAAAAAGCAAACTCAATATTTTGTTCGCTACCAACCTTAGCAACACACTGAGCAATAATTTCTGCAATATCGACATTTTTTAGTGGTCTTGCTGCATGGAACACCAAGCGTATGGTGTCACCTGGTCGCCAATTATTCTGATTTTTAATATCCTGCAAAATTGAGAGAGTAGAGTTCTTCAGTACATTTGGATACTCAGCGTAACTACACTCTTTGGAAAGATTTCCTAGTAGATAATTACCATCGGCTCGAAATACTGTAGTAATGCCCACAAACCTCTGCCGTTCTGTAAAACGGCTTCCTGATAACTCACATGTTCCAACACCAATAACGAGTTCGTCAGTGATAGTCTGATCGTGATCGACAGTCCAAGGTGTTCCATTCATTTTGGCATAGAGCGCAACTGTAAGGTTTTGCAAAATATATTGCAGATCCTTATGTGGTTGGTTGAGCTTCGATAATCGAATGTTTTGGGCTGGAATACCTGCCATTAAGAGAAGTGCTTTAGAGTTAAGATAGGGATTTGCGGATTCTGGTAGTTGTGCCTGATTATCAAGAATTACCACAATTGCAGCATCAGGCATAACCTCTCGGCTAGCTAAAGTCTGCTCAATTGCTTCCCTATAGATATCGGCTGGTGGCTTGTGTTTATTCTTAAACCAAGGAACGGATTGTAAGGTAAATTTAGGATTAACAAGACCGAATATTTTTGCAAATCCGCCAGTATACTTGGATGTTTCATTCCACTCTAAATTGTTATATTCATCCATCTCTTTCTTCTTAATGCTGATACCGTCACGTAATGCCCGGAGAAAGTTTTCCACCGCACCTTGTTCCGTATCCGGAAAGAAGACGATTACTTCTGGAGTCTTTTTAGAAAAATTTTCACGGCTGAAAGGCCCATATTTATCGATACCAAGCCAAGCGTAAGGCGACCTTTTAGTCCGTGCAGCATCAAAACAGTATTCAATTCGAGAAGCAGTGACTACAGACTGATATTCATTAGTATTAATAGCTTCAATGCGATCACCAATCATCCCCTGTAAATCTGGTGCGATCTGGAGGGGAAATTTCTTGACCAGAAACGTCTGCATCTCAGTGAGTGTGGTATCGAGAGCAGGCCCAATCAATAACTGGCTTTCTTGGTCAGTACGTGCGGCCTCAAAATCTTCGTACTGCTCGCCAAGTATTGCTTTTAAGCAACGACTAAATGAAGCTTTGGAACCTTCTAGCCAGACTTCTTCCTCAGCAATAGAATCTACTCGGTCAAAAGATTCAGAAAGATAAACGATTTGTTGTGAAAGACGATCAACGCGACCAACTAAGCGTCGTTGCCTAGGAGCAGGACAACGACGAACAACATACAAATCTTGAAGATCAACGCCCTCATTTTGAAGTGTGCTTAAGGATGTCTGAATTTGCCAATTAGTTTTGAGGCGAAGAAACAGTCCTATCCCAGATTTATCGTCCTGTAGTTCAACGATCTTAGGTTCGAGAATGTATTTGGGGAAGATTTTGAAGCTGGAAATAATGTCGGGTAAATTTTTGATAGTGCTAATAACTGCACTGATGAGTTCTTTTCTTTGAGCAAGGAAAGTGAAGGGTCTCCGCTTTAGCGGGTCATAGCTTGAAAAGATACCTGGCAACAAGTCACTAATACGACTGGTTAAAAGTTGTAAATGCTCATGCTCATTACAGTTTAGATCCTCCGGTTGACCGAAGGGCTTCTGGGGCGTGATGACCCTAGGAATTCCGTAAAGTTTGCCCTGTCGCCAGTGAAGAAACCACTCATCTCCCAGTGCTTGTCGGAGCGGTTCTACCTCCTGGTTATTCGGGATAGCTTGTACATGGGCTTTGAGGCTTTGAGCAGAGAGATCGACCTTGAAGCCGTTGAGGAAAATAGACATGGGGCGTCTTCTGGGGTAAGGCAAAAATCTGACCCTGAGTACCTATAACTAGTAGGCGCTGAGATAAGTACATAAGTACTGGTAACTCAATAATTAGATTAGCGCGATCGCACTGATAAATGTAGAGGATGAACAGTAGGAGCGATCGCTCTCTCTACTGAGTCATTCTTTTAAGTTTCAAACCCAAGGGAACTTAGCAACTCATTCCATCGCTCAACAGGCAAGCTGCCCCCAGATGCACTATCATGTCCGTGACCGTAGCTTCCCTCTCCTGGCGACAAATCCACGCTTTTTAGGAAATCCAGCACATTTATTCCCGACGCGGTTCTCACGCTGAAGTTAACGCGCCCAGAAATATATCCCTCATTGGCAACGATGACAATATACTTGGGCAACCTTGTACGCCAACTTTGGGCAATCAGTGGATGGATTTGACAAGGTGAGTTAACCCGCACCAAAGCAACATTTCCAGAAAAGACGGGTGCGGCTTTCTTGGCTTGTTCCATCGCTGCCTGTACTTCTTTGCGCGCCAGTCGTAGTTGTTCAACGTCTTCTGTGTTGGAATTGACGAGCGATCGCGGACTATCATGAGTCAGCAATGCTCTTACAGCTACTTCTGGATTGTACTGGGAAGCCCGCCGTGCTGCGTTAATTAGAGCAGATGCCTCTTTCAAATACTTGGCAGTGTACCGACTCTTTGCAACTGCCAGCATCTCAAACGGCGCTTTTTCACCTAAATCGCTAACTGTACCAATTGCGGCAATCCAGTCTAAATCTGATACATCTGTTAGGGACGAACACAACTCCCAAACGAGTAGTGATGTATTGGGGATGGGTTCCCAGGTGTAAGCACTAATCAAAGTATCACCGGACGGAACCCCTTCTGGACGATGGTGATCGATAAAGCAGGTGGGAACGCCAGCAATCACGGGTTCCGATTGACTGCCTAAATCGAGAACGAATAAACTATCGGGTGCAGATGCGATCGCTCGTTCTCGGTTGGCAGGTGTCCAAGCATTGCGTTGGCGATCGGGTGCAACAATCTTCACGTTCTCAAACCCAGCGCGTGACAACGCCAACTGCAACACAACTCCCGCCGTCACCCCATCGGCATCCGAGTCGTGCAGCACGACGACAGACTTATCGCGTTCGATACCATCCACAAACGCCCTAAATGCTTCACACGCCGCTTCAAGCGTTAGTGTCTGATGGATATCGTTTTCTAATTGAACAACATCAGATACCTCATTGCCCCTCTTGTTAAGGGAGGTTGAGACGTTCTCCAATGGTGCGGCAGAATCAACAAATGCTTCCGCCACCTTCGTTACTGATTCAGAAGACAGCGTTTCAGCCAAACGGCGTACCGTCTCCAGCGTATCAATCTCTTCTGGAGGTTTATCATTTCGCACGCGCACAATGCGAGGAAACCGCAGTGCATAACCACTATTGTGTCGCGAAGATGGTTGCACGCGATCGAACGTCACTTCCAGGACAATGCGCGGTTCCACGATACACACCTTACCATGCGCCAATTCTTGCAATGTATGGGCGCGAAACCACTCGGAAAGTTCAGCTACTTCCGCATCCGTTAATCCTGAATATGCCTTACCGATATTTAACAGCGTTGGCTCGGTTTCGCTCTGGCGGACGGCAAAGGTATAGTCTGAGAGGAAACGATGCCGTTTGCCATTTCCCACCTCGGCGGCTGTGACAACAACATCCAGGGTTGCCATTGCACGTTTAATTTTCAACCAATCGCGTCCCCTTCTACCGGGTTTGTAGGTTGAATTCAAATCTTTTACCATCAAGCCTTCATTTCCTCTTGCTCTCGCCGCGGTAAATTCTGCATCTAAGCCAGAAATATCGCTAACTTGTTGGGAAAGTCCGCAGCGTACTCTTTGAGTATCGAGGTGAATTGATTCAAGAAGACTTCGCCTTTTGGCAAAGGGTTCGTTAATCAGTATGCGTCCGAAAGCATACAAGACATCGTAAGCGATGAAGGCGACAGGAACAGCGGCAAGTAATTCGTATGAAACTTTCTTGCGTCCCAAGCGCTTTTGCAGTTCTTGAAAGGGGAGGATGCGTTCTCCTTGAATGGGGACAATCTCTCCATCTAAGATTAAATCGACTGCTTCATCGCTATCTTTTGAGGCTAGGTTGATAGCAGCAAGCGGTTCGATTAAATCGGGAAAAGTGGCGGTAATTTCATCGAGTGTTCGGGAGAAAATAGCAACACGCTTACCGTTGCAAACCGTGCCGTGGAGAATTGAGTTATCTTCGTTTAAGTAAGAGGCAATATGAATTTGGGCGCGAATTCCATCATATTTGTCTTCAACAGCGAATCCATCAGGCATTTGTTTGGCAACTTCCGTTAAATCATCGGCGGGGGTTGCCAACATAAATTTAATCGGGTGAAATAGCCGCATTTGGGCTTCGTCAAGTTTTCTGGTCCTTGCTAGTAAGGCAGTTTCGCCAATATCCCCAATTAGCATATTGACCCACTGTACCTTAGAGACATTTGTTTGAAAAAGACGGGCGATCGCATCTTCAACGGCACCTTCTTTCAGTCCAATACGCAAATCGCCTGCCAACAGCTTGACCATATACTTGGCTTCTAGAGGTGTTGCCATTTTCAACAACTCTATAACCAGTTCGGTTTTGCGTTTGGTTCCTGTTGTCGCTGCTAAGAGTTCGAGTTGGTTTGATAAGGAAGAAAGGGTGAGAATGGGTTGATGCTGTGAACGTTGGGGATTATTGGTAAATGCTTCCTCCGTTACGTCACCGGGGTCGCCAAGTTTTACTAATCGTTCTTGAAGGGCTGATTTTTCTTGTTCGCTTACGGCTGCGATCGCTGTTAGCAAAGCCGCTCCACCTATATTAATAGTACGCTGGTCTCGTAAGGGAAATATATAACCGGAAAAGTAGCGTGCAGCCAGCACTAAGTCGTTATCCGATAGTGAGGTGAAATAGCTACCCAGTAACGATGCTTTTGTCAAGCGCTTTGTTGTAGCTCCAACGTTCTCGGCTACGGAAGCAAAATCAATGAACGCTCCAGGATTTAACTCTGGATTTTGATTAAAACTGGTTTCAGATTCGACGTTTTGGCGTGTAAATTGGGGGTTTTTCGTCATGCCTGAACCTCAATAATGTTCTCCCCTGTGGCAACAACTTTTCGCTTGCTTTTTGATTTTTTCAGCTCTACGTTTGTTCCCTGGCAGGTAGGGCAAAAGTAAATAATTCGGGTTTTCTCTCCTTCTTCATCGGATTGGGTAACTTGACGAAGTTGGCGGATTGTGCTGCCACATTCTAAACAAGGCAGGTTGGTGCGGCGAAAAACGTAGTGCCTTGTGCCGTACTCGCTTCCAGGCGTGTAGACGAGGGAGGGGTCATTTTGCAGACGTGTACGCGCTTCATCTGACACGGTGAAGCCGCTTGTAGTGTAAGCGCGTTGAGCCATTAAGGGAATTGAATGAATTAGGCGTTCTAGTTCCGATGCTGTCAAATCGGCAACTTTTCGCCACGGATCGAGGCGACAATCAAATAGAATTTCTGCTCTCAGGTAGTTACCAATCCCGGCGAGAATCTGTTGATCGAGTAGGACTGCACCAATGGTGCGATCGCTATTTTCAGATGTCAGCAGCTTTTGTAGGAACACAGGCGCATTGAAGGGCTTTTCGTCTGGATAGGGTAGGATATTTGTACCGAGACTGCGTAAGTTTTCGACGATTTCAAAGGGATTGCCCGTGCCTAAATCGAAAATTGGGGCGGAGTAGAGAATGGCACAGGCATCGGGTACGACAATACGCGATCGCTCGCGGCGATCTATTTCTTGGGGTGGATTATCTAAAACTGCCCAGCTTCCCCACATCATCAGGTGAGAGTGGAAGTAGTAACCACCTTCAATTAAGCCAACTAGGTGCTTGCCGTGCGAGAGGACTCGTTCGATACGCTTGTTGAGTAAAACACCTGGATGCTCTTTTTCCCAAGATGAAGCGGCTTTTGTCCGTGCCTTGAGTGACACGATGGGTTTGCCCCCAAGTGCCTGATTTAAGGCATCGGCAAACTGTCTGACTTCTGGTCCTTCTGGCATGACTGGTGAGCGTGTGTTACTTTTTTTACTTTAAGGATGTGACTCCTGAGTCCACATCCTTCCTCATATAGAGGCTAGTAGATGACAGCGCGTTTGATTGAGTATGCTAGTCCGGGTTTATACAGAGAGATAGCGATCACCCTATCACCCCAATATACCCTCACGCTTCCTCCTCTCAATCTCCGCTACTGGGAGCAATAACGTCTCCTCAATTGCCTCTCTTACTTCTGGATTGACTTTGCAATCATCATTTAAACAATTCACCAGCAGCTTATTAGTATCGTAGTAATGTTTTAGTTTTTCCTTCTGTTCTTCTCTGAACTGCCGATCATGCCCAACGTTGCGATGCTCAATCATTACCTTTCTCAACTGCTCAGTCCAAGTTTGACCATTTGATTGCCACCAGTTCTCAAAATTATCCTGCCCTCTATCTATAGTAGGCAATTGTTCTTTTAGTTTTTTCAGTGATTCACGAAACTTCAGTTCAAAGATATGACTATAGGCGAACTCAAGGTTACTATCAAGAGCAGAATCAATAGCAAGATCATCAGCACCCACAATTCCAAGATCGGTAGCAAAGTGAAGGTAAGGTGCAAGACCAGGCTCGATAGCGCAAGAAAGCTCAAATTCACTGGTAAGGCGATGATCAGAAAGTCCACGAAGACCGAAGTTGTTAGAAAATTCAGCTTTGACTTTGTGATAGAGAGGAAGAGCAAGACCGCTATTGTGAACCAAAGCAAGGTCAAAATAGAAAGCACGAATAGCTGCTAGTTTGCATAAGATGTCAGGATAGAGAGAGCTAAAACGAATTCGTTTTAGTCTTCCATCTGGGTTGTAACTATTTTTGACTGAACCAGATTTTTGATTTACCCAGGTAAGGAAATGTTGCAATTCTGTGTCTGAACCTATGACTTCATCAACTCTCTGTTTAATTGATTGCAACAACTTATCTGTGCTACCGAGCTTGTCTTGAAAAAACTCTCGAATTAACGAGTGCAGTTGATACAAATCTTTGTCCTGAACCTGGAGTAAGTGTAAACTCTCTAATTCAACTCTGGCATCTTCCAGTTCTTCAAGCTCGGACTCGTTTGTTACACTTTTAATGAGTGACCAAGCTGTGTGGGTTGATGCACATAGGCTCAACGAATACCCTAATCGTTGTGCCGATTCACTCAATTCTTCCCAACTTAGTTCAAAGGCAGCTGCGACACCTCGCTCAATTCTAATGGTTTGAGTGCGATCATTTTGATCAACCTGCAAAGCTGGATGCCTCAGTCCCTTCCCCTCTAAGCGTTGCAACATTTCCATCAGCGTTACTCTGCGCTTCTTTATATATCGCCCGACTAAGTGTAGTGCCAGCGGTAAGTGCCCTAGCCTCGCACATAGTTCTGATGGCACATCCTCTTTAGTTGTGACATTACAAAAAATTTGTTCCGTCTTAACCCACTGCGCTAGCAATTCCAATGCCGCAACTTCTTTCAATTCATGCAGAGTCAGTGAAAACGGCAAATCATCAAATTTCCAGTGGGTAGTGATTAGTACTCTGAACCGCTCGTTCTGAGGCGGTAGGAAGGGTTCAATTTCTGTAAAATTATTGACATCATCCAGCAGCACTAGCACTCTTCCGGGTCGATTCCAGTATGTCCAACAGAAACCAACTTGAGCAGACAAATCTTGCTGATATGGAACATCCAGCTGGAGGCGTGATTTCGCAAACTGAATAATTTTAAGACGTATATCCTCTTTTGCATGTAACCAGCAGATACCGCCGGGATAGCTTCCTTTGTATTTCAGAGCATATTGCCGTGCTAGTTCTGTTTTACCCACACCTCGCATACCGATGATCGCAGACATTGCTCCATCCTCTTGAAGCTGCCGATGTAAGGTTTCTAATTCTTCCTCTCGACTCACAAACTGTCTTATTGCACTATGAGGTAAGTTTTCAGGAACGTCTGCAAGCTTTATGAGGGGTATTATCCAATCCAGAAATTTATTTCGCTTAAATTTCTTGGCGTCTAAATTAATTTCCCAGTTTGCTTCACCTGCCTCCTTAACCTTATAAAGTATCTTTTCATAAATTTCAGTCCATTGTTTAGCGGATAGAAAAACGCCAATACATTCACCAAAAGCCCTGATATTTGATAAATTTTTCTCCCTGATAGCCTCCTCTGAGTACCGAACATCCCATTCAGTTCGTGATAGCCCCGATGATGTATCACTTCCAATAGGTGATTTGTAGTTAGGTAATTTCTCAGAAACTTGCTGACACAAATGGGTAAATTTATTGTTAGGAGCAGTTCTGACAGGCGAATTGAGGGGAAGAGTTAGAACTTTTAGCTCGTTGTTAACATCACGGCAAGTCACTATTCGGAATCGACAAGGTTCTGCTCCTCGCTCATTGGCAAATAACTTTTCTAGGATTGAGGTTCCGGGATTTTTCTGATCTCGCTCACATAGCTTTGCAACTGACCAGAGTTGATCGAGTTTATTGCTCTTGACTTGAACAAACTCAAATTCTTCCTGACCTGCCTGATTACGAACTATAGTGATGTCATCCAAGAGTTCACACCAAACTTCTAGGATGCCTGCATTTAGGAGCATATCAATGCAGTACCCTGCTGCTACATGATCCTGAAAGGTAAAACCTTGGCGTGCCCTTTCACCTCCACTTTCGACTGGCGATATGTTCCGATAAGAGGGTCGGGGTAGCATTGGGGACAGTTTGTGCTGTGAACAAAGTTCTATTCAGAGATCAGTTTAGCGTTCTACAGGAATTCAGGAGAGTATGGATGAACGCTTGCCCCCGTGAAAAACTGCCAGACTTAGAATAGGATGAATTTCTGAGGTTCCCTGTGAAGCTAGAGAACATACTATTACCCGTAGGAATCCTGGCAGTAGTTGCGATCGCATTTTTCGCCTACAGTGCTACTGCTGCTCCCTTGCCAGAAGGATTTCCCTCTCCAACACCAGAAGGGCAAATTGAAGTCAAACAATATCCGGCATACCGTTCTGCCACAGTTCGCTATTCAGGAGAACTCTCAATGGCAGCCAATAGAGCGTTTGACCCTCTCTATCGCCACATCAGCTCTAACAATATCTCCATGACAGCTCCGGTAGAAACCCGTTATCCAGTTAGCACCCTGGAAGCCAGTGAGATAGGCGCACCCAATGAACGAGGTGAAGCGCTTGTTTCATTCCTCTATCGCAGCACTGACATCTACCCCTCTGAGATTGCACAAAACATTCAGGTAGAAGATATCGCACCCATGACAGTCGTCAGCCTTGGGCTAAAAGGCAGTTACGATTACGTAAGCTACCAAAAGAACATAGAGCGATTACGGGAGTGGTTAGCACAGCACCCGGACTGGGCTGTCGTCGGTTCACCTCGCCGCTTCTTCTACGATGCTCCCTATGTCCCCGAATCTGCCAAGCGCAGTGAAATTCAAATTCCGATTCGTCGGGTAGATGGCTAGCGAAAAGCAACGCCCTCATAGTGTTCCACTGTTCGATCGCGTAATTCATCGACACAAAAAGCCGCAGCCGCACTTTGATTCCATCAGAAAGATGGAGCAGCTTTCTCAGTTTACTTTTTTTGAGACTTAAGCATGTGGTAGAGTGAATGCAACCAAAGACCTTGTTTATTTGCATAGGAAGGAATGAGAGCCAAACAGAAGGCTCCCGATTGCTCTGCGCCGGATGGAGGCGTAGAAGACCAAGAGCTGTTGTGGATGTGGTTGCACGCCAAAAGCGATCGCACTCGCGCTGTCTATAGAGAGGAAGCGCAGAAGTTCCTAGTTTGGATAAATAAGCCTTTAAAAGCAGCCACTTTAGTAGACCTCTACAGGTATGTTGACAGTCGCGGGGACTTAGCACCCGCCACTAAAGCTCGGATTGTCAATACGTTGAAGTCTTTGTTTCGCTTTGCTCACGAAGCGGGCTATTGCCCCGTTAATGTGGCTTTGAAACTGAAGCCTCCTAAAGTTCGCAATCGCTTAGCCGAACGGTTACTTACCCAGCAGGACGTTGTGCGGTTAATCGAGAATGCTACAAGCTCTCGCAACAGAGTTTTGCTGCTGTTGGCTTATACAACGGGGTTAAGAGTTTCTGAGATTTGTGGCTTGAAATGGCGCGATCTGGTTGCCAAAGAGGGCGGGGGACAACTGGTGGTGCGGGGAAAAGGCGGGAAAACTCGCTACATTATGCTCCCGACTCCGGTATGGATGGCTGTGGAACGTTTAAGAGGAACGGCGAGTGCTAGTGACCCCGTGTTTACCTCGCGCAAAAAAGGGGGACATTTAAGTCGCTCGATGGTGATGCGGATTGTCCGAGCGGCGGCTCTAAAAGCCGGGATTGACGCGCCAGTTAGTCCGCATTGGTTGAGACACGCCCACGCAAGTCATGCTCTAGAGCGAGGAGCGCCACTACATTTGGTGCAGCACACCTTAGGACACTCGCAAATTCAATCTGTCGCTGTTTATCTCCACGTTCAGCCGATGGATAGTTCGGTGAGATTTTTGATAGGAGTTGTTTCTGATGAACAAATCAATCAGGTAGAGGGTAACGAGGTGACAGAAGCGATCGCTCCGATAACAGTGGAAGTTCTACCCTCAAGTCCGATTCCAAAGCTTCTCGAATCGAGGAGTGATCAGGACATAGAGTTCCTCAATCAAGGAATGTCGTTCTCCCTTTGACCAACTTAGTTGTTCAATCTGCTTATATTTTTCCACTCCTCTTATTGGATGAGTTAACGGCGCTGCGCCATCAGTGAGAAATATTAACCAAGTTGCTATTTGCTATAAAAACTAACATCCTAACAACTCATTCTGGAAAAATAATCTTCTAGTAACTTGTGAATAAACCTGTACCGTCTTCCAGCCCGTTGCAGAAAGAGACGCTCAGTGCAGTAGTCAAGGAAGCGGTTATAGTTCCAATGAATGTGCCTATCTGGGATGAAAATAAGGCGGGGAATGAAGTGGTGAACTTGCTTTCCAAGGGGTTTCAACCAATCATCTAACCAAGCACCAATCTGAAGATAACACCAGGCAATACACGAACTAATAACTATTCCAGTCTTTAAGAATTTTTCAACTAAATTACCTTCTAATAAAAGTATAAAATAAAGAATTATTCCAACTATCAACCAAAGAATTAGCTGAGGACTCATTTGAAAGATTAACCAAGAGATTATCCCAAAAGAAATAAAAGAAATTAGCCAAGTAATTAATAATACAAAAAAACTATATTCATAGGAATTTTTACCAGTTGGCACCCAATAAATTGGTGTTTTTCCTACTAAGAATTCTGTTCGGCATTCTTTCTGTAGTTGTTGCGCTAGGTATACTAGCCATCGTCTTGTTTGCTCAACACTAGGAGTCTTGTGTTTCCCGTACCACCTGTTCTGTATCTCTCGGTGCAGCATGTATTGCACATAGGCATCTAGCAAGTATTCTACGCGCTGCGCTCTTGAGGACAAGTGTTGCCATTGTGCTAGGGAAAGCAATTCGTAAGACATAGCTGTGATGTTCAACAGAAACGGAGTTCTTACTAATTCAAGCAGATTTGTATCCGGCTCTAACATCTGGCACAACTCCGTACAATCCACACTTATTAGATATTGTTGAATCTGTTCTTGAGTTAGAGGTTTTAGTTGAACAACTGCATTCAGAGATAGTTGCCAAATATCCGGCTGCGGACTATCCTGTATATCCCCCCACAGACTGCACACTATTAGATATAACGGTTGGGTTGTTCCTTGCAACCATGCGTTAAGTTCGCGTACACAAGATTCATGTAGGCTCGGCTCTACTTCATCCAAGCCATCTAGTAATGGTAGTAGTTGCTTGTTGTCAAGCAATTGCTTTCCAAGATTCTTTCTTACTCCATACTTCAACTTCAGTTCATCTACCAACCAATCTGTCATTGGTTGATGTGAGTTTTTCCAAGAGCAAAGGTCAAACAATACTGGAATAGGATAGTTTATATCTGCTTCCGCCCGTCGGATCATTTCCTTCGCCAAATTGAGCATTGTGGTAGTCTTACCAGAGCCTGTCTTTCCACGAATTAGCAGCTTACCTGCAACATCCATCCGCTCAAAAATCTCCAGAATACTCGTCTTTGATGTCACTAACTCAAACTGGGAACCACCTGTTTTGATCTCCACATCCCATAGACGCTCAATCCGCTCTAACTGCACCGGCTTACCCAGATTAATCAAAGCAACGTTGTGCAGTGAACTTTGTATGCGTACTTCCACTTCGTCCTTTACGGCTTGTAATAACACTTGCTCTCTACATGGACGATTTAAGTACCCTTTAAAATCGATAGATGTAGTTTTAGACTTATTCATGACATATTGGTTATGCTCTTGATTTGGGCTTTCATATTTTGGCACTTAACTCCATCCTTTATTGTTTTGAATTATCGCGATCAAGTTCTGCTTCGATTTCTCCCACTTTCTTGATTATGTTGTAATATTCTTCTCTTAATTTTTTTAATTCTGTTTCATCTGTATCCTTTCCCAAACTTGAGATACTAGACTCAATGATCATCAAATCCATTTCAGCCTGCTTATATTTTCCAGCCTTTCCTCTAACACGGAATTCTCTATGTGCCGATTGAGTAGCAACTGCTGCTGAGCCAGTTAGTGCTATTCCGAATTTGAGCCAATTTTTTAAAGATTCACTGTCAATCACCCCTAAAATTGTAGTAATTGCAGTAAGAGTGACACCAGTTACAGTTAAACCAATATTCCACCAATGATTGACATTTCGTAGCCTACACACCACAAGAGTCCGGAAATTACTTACTTCTGTCAAAAGAGCTTCTCTTCTTTTAGAAAAGTTCTCATTAGAATTGCTTTCAAACTCTAAAATATTTTTTTCCATCATTTGTTGATTTTAACTAAAAACTGTAAAGCTATATCTTTACTCAACTGATTTTGGTTGAGCGATAACTCCTGTTTACTCTTAGGAAACTATGAGCAATCGTTCTGTTCTATCGATTGCAACAGCAAGCCCAAAATTATCTTTTCATTAGAAGAAACTATCTTGCTAAATTACAGAATGAATAATCTAATTTTGCTACTTATCCATTTAATGCTTCTTGATAAACTGGAATTGTATGATTATCAGAAACACTTCCTTTTTGAGTCGTAAAGTAGAGGGGTTCACCAATATGTTGATAGTCCATTTTTGAAAGATGATTTTTCCAAAGCCCGGTAATGCCTGCTAGAGATGCTCTAAGAGTTAGAAGTTTAGTTGCTAAAGGAATGGTAGGAACAAGATCCTCACTATTAGCAATTCGATAGCATTCTAAGTTTTCAAATTGTTGAGCAAATCTTTGATCTCCTACTCTCGGACTAGCAAAAGTATAAAGAATGGGAGGATTAAAAGAATTCATTTTGCTGATATGCAGTGCAGCTATAGTTGCTAAAGCTCCACCTAAACTATGACCTGTTACGAATATTTGGGAATCTTGTGCAAGATTATTGAGAGTTGTTTCAACACTCTCTTTCATTGAGGGGCGATCATTAGCAGGAGTACCATCCAACAAACCTCCTCGATCCAAACGAGTATATGTTCTGTAAAATCCTCGATGAACTTCGCCTATATCTTGCGCTAAAATACCTAAATTAAATTTGTCATGCTCTTTCATTATTGAATCTGTATCCTCTAAAAATGGATCGTCATCATCATCCAAAGCTATCTGACGATTTAGAGGAAGTGATAGATCAAGAAATGGTTCCTGACAAGCTTTAAAATTAGAGATCCACTCAGCAGAATTCATTGTCCCACGAAACACTACAAAAATATTATTTTCTTGCTGGGCAATGAAACCAAATGGAACTCTCCTTCTAATTGCTAAAAAATACTGTGCAAAACCTAGATATTTGAGGACATTATATCTTTTACCATTAAGAATGATGGGTCTTCTATAATCTGTATCCCAATTCCATTCCGGTTCAGCTTTCGCTTGAGCGTAACGCTTATGAGCTTCTTCCACTAAATCTAGTAACTCGACTGCGCGTTCTAACTCGAATCTAGAGTTTTGGGAAACTTTAATTTTAGACATTGAACATTTCCTCTATTGATATTTAGCAAAAAACATTTAAATTGACCTTAATCAACCTTCAATTTGTTTTTGATAAAACTTGAACCAAGTCTGAAAAATTTTCATTGTCTGATGTTTTATTGAGCTTTATTAATTAGAGAAACAAAAACTTCCAAAGAAGGAGCAATAGGTTGAAGAATTGAGTTGTGGATGATTTCTCAGTGGAAGCGATCGCCCTACGCTTGTACTAAGGGAAGATGCGATCGCCGTAGCTGGTAAGGTGCGATAGGTTTATTGATAAGGCACCCTACTCAAATGGCTTTTGCAAAAGAGCTTATGAAGGCTCGGGACAAGTCCCAAGTCCCCAATCTACATAGAGGTCACGCGGATCTGTTTCCCTTAGCCAAGTGACCAGTCGCTTATAGTCAGTAACATTGCTCACTCCAATACAACCTACTGTTCCAGGACTCCCTTTTGTTTTATTCCAGTCAATGTGAATTTCAATAGCACTACGCCCTGTGGTACCAGGTTCTTTGTAAGATAATGGAACTGTGACTGGTCCTAGCCCCTTAACAGCAAAAAGTTTACCATGATAATTATCTTTGCCATCAGCCCATAGAATGTTGTGGATAAACCATTTACCCTCCGGAAGTGGTTCCATAGAACCTGATTTGCTGTTTTTTCCGGTACGAAAAACTTGTTTGTTGGGTTGCCCTGAACAAACTTCTAAACGATCATTGAGCTTTCCATCTTTGATATATTCAAGCTGTAAGATAAAACAACCATGTCCGTCTTTTCTCTTAGTTTTAGTTAAACGCAGATAGGTTTTTCCTTTGCGTGTTTCTGGTGTAATTTTTTGAGGTTTTCCCCATAAGTTACTCCATGTTATTTCACCTACTTTTCCATCTGCTTCTATAACACCAAAATAATCGGATTGAAAGGCTCTGACTGCCTCATCAGTTGTTATATCAAAAAGTCCATGAACTGTTTCAAGATAATAACTAAGTTCCCTCAAGCGTTCTTGAAGTATCTTGACATCTTCACCTTCAGCACCTCGAACTAATAGGCGACCAGGAAATGGTATTGGTGTGCTGGGGCTGATAATTGGTTGTGCTTTTCCAGAAAATGAAATACGTTCTCCTTTAGGAATATCATTTTCTTTAGGCGCAAGACGAAAATCGATTGCATTGGGATATTGCTGTAAGACAGCTATTAAATCTTCTTTATTGGGTCGCTCCAAAGTTACGATCTCAATAACTTCACTAGTAGTACCACCCTTCCACGCAACAATTACATTTTTGTCGCCATCTCGATAACCCTCAAGCCAAGTGACCTGTTCCTGTGGAGAAGGCGTTGTATCAACCTCAATGGGAGTTCCACCAATTTCAGTAGATTCAAAAAGTGCTTTTTCCTCAGCCCTGCGCTTAACTAAACCATTAAGAACTTGTAATTTCCCCTTAACAGTTGCTTTATTCCATCTGGGAAACTCATTCGCAGCCCCTAAATAATTGGCTTTATTCAGCTCTTTTAAGAGGGTACTCTGTCCTAATGCTCCATCCCCTAAGTTGTAACAGAATGAAACCAGCGCATCAAATTGGTTTTGGTTTAAAGAAGCTGTAACTAATTTTTCTACTTTTTGAGCAAACTTACTACACTCATCGAGCAAATAAGCTTCTGCTTGCTGTTCTGTAATTTCATTTCCTAGCTTAACTTTCTGTCCATTGGGATAGCGAATTGTTCCATAGCCAATTGTTGGTATCCCCGCAGGATCTAAATAAGCTGTGAGGTATAATCCCTCAAATTTTTTAATTAAATCCAAACCTTTTTGTGAAATCTGCATCATACTCTCTACTATTCTCCCTTTTTGACTTTAGAAGAAGGAATTATCTTCCTGAATTCCCCTATCAAAACCCACACCCGATCGCACTGTCGGTGAGAAAAGGTGAGTTCTTCCCATAGAGGGATGTAAAGTTTATGCAAGCTTGCTGACAGAATCCGGAAGACGAGCAAATTTAATCTTTAGGTCAAAATCACTAAGGATCGCGGGAGAGAACACTGGACGCTACCGAAAACACACTGCCGATCGCGAAACACAGCTCATTTAGTAAGTGAGAAAAAGCAATTTCATTCCGGAGAGAGAATTAAATTTCCTGTAGCTTGGCTCATTAGCAGCCGAAAACTCAGTAAATTTAACCCATACATCAAGGTTGATGGCGATGACAGGACAAGAAGCGCTTACCCTGGTTGATACGCTGCTACACTCTGCCAATCAACATCAAGGACTCAATGATGTTCAATCGGAAGTCTTTCTGCAAACTTGGGCGGGACGTTCCTACAAGGAGATTGCCGATCAGTTAGGTTATCAACTCGACTACATCAAACAAGTTGGTTCGCAGTTGTGGCGAAGTCTCTCCCAAATCCTCGGCGAACCTGTCTCAAAGCGCAATCTTCAAGCCGTTTTGCGTCGCTACCAACAGTCGCAACAAGCTGCAAACGCATTACCTGTTATTCAAGGCAAGCAAGATTGGGGTGAAGCGCCTGACGTTTCCCGATTTTATGGGCGGCAAGGGGAACTGCAAACCTTAGAAACTTGGATTCTTGAGGACTGCTGCCGTGCAATTGGAATCTTTGGACTCGGTGGGATGGGCAAAACTGCCCTCTCGGTGAAACTCGCTCAACAAGTACAATCCCAATTTGACTGTGTGGTTTGGCGCAGTTTGCAGCAAGCACCGCCCTTAGAACTCATCCTCAGCGAAATTTTGCCCATTTTTGCGGGTACAGAAGTCGTCAGTGACTGCTCAATTAATACCTTAATGAAACAGCTGCACACCAAACACTGTTTGTTAGTACTCGATAACGTCGAGTCCATCTTGCAAGACGGAAATCGCAGCGGACAATATCAACCGGGTTACGAACCTTACCGCCAGCTATTCGATCGCATCTGTGACGAACCCCACCAAAGTTGCCTGATTTTAACCGGACGAGACAAACCCAGCGGATTTACTATACGGGAAGGAAAAAACCTCCCGGTGCGATCGCTACAACTGCAAGGACTCCCAGGAGAAGATGGTCAGCAAATCCTCATCGCCAAAGGCTTAGACGCAACTGATTCACAACGAGTAGCCCTTGTCAAGTACTTCGGTGGAAATCCCCTAGCTCTCAAAATTGCAGCAACAACCATTCAAACCCTGTTTGGCGGCAATAGTCAGGCATTTTTAGCCCAAGGTCGAGCTGTTTTTAGTGATTTGTGGGACTTACTCGAACAACAGTTTGAGCGCTTATCTCCCCTACAACAACAAATTATGTACTGGCTGGCGATTAACCGAGAAGGGGTAATAGTAGCAAAGTTACAGGAAGAAATCCTGTACAAAGTACCTTGGCGAGAGTTACTAGAAGCGCTAGAGGCACTTCAGGCGCGATCGCTCATCCAAGAAGCGCATATTGAAACAGGAAACGGGAACCTAACGCAACAACCCGTGATTATGGAGTATGTCACGGAACGATTCATCCAAACCATTGAGCAAGAAATTACGACGGGCAACCTGAATCTATTTAGAACCCATGCCTTAATAGAAGCCCAGACTCAAGACTACTTGCGCGATGCCCAAATTCAACTGATTTTACACCCCTTAACCGAGCGACTTTTAACCCACTTTGCAACACCAGCTCAACTTGAGAAGCACCTCTGCCAGATTTTAGCCTCATTGCAACATCAAGCAGTGACACAGACAGGTTATGCAGGGGGCAATCTGCTCAATTTATTCTGTTACCTGAAGACAGAACTCAAAGGCTTTGATTTTTCTCATCTGGTGATTCGTCAAGCTTACTTAGCCAATGCCGTACTGCACGACGTTGATTTTACCAATACTCAAATTAGCCAAACAGTCTTTGCTGAAACCTTTGGCGGCATAGTCGGTGTAACATTTAGCCCAGATGGCAAGCATTTAGCCACCAGCGACACCAAAGGCGAAATTCAAATTTGGGATACTTGCACCGGAGAGCAACTCATTCGCTGTCGAGGACACCAACATTGGACGTGGGCAGTTGCCTTTAGTCCAGACGGACGGTATCTTGCTAGTGCCAGTGATGATTATCTGGTCAAATTATGGGAGGTTGAAACTGGGCTATGTCTGCAAACATACAAAGGGCATACCTACTCAGTTAATGCCGTTGCCTTTAGTCCAGATGGGCAAATCATCGCCAGTTGTGGGCAAGATGCAACCATTCGTCTGTGGTCAGTTGCCCATGTAGAGGCGAGTTTAGCCGATAAATTTGAGAACAACCCATCAATTACGAATCAAAACCCGCCTTTGCCAGAAATTCAGACCTTAATGGGTCATCAAGGTCGAGTTTGGTCAATTGCTTTTAGTCCAGATGGTCAAACCCTAGCCAGCGGCGGAGAAGATTGTACGATTCGACTGTGGGATGTCGCTACAGGAATTTGCCACAGCGTTTGGCAAGCGCACAGTCGCTGGGTGCGGTCAGTAGCATTTAGTACCGACGGTCAAACCCTTGCCAGTAGCAGCTATGACCAGACGATTAAACTGTGGGATGTCAAAACCCAAAACTGCCTCAAAATCTTGCGCGGACATCGACAGGCAGTAAGTGCGATCGCATTTAGTCCTGACAGTCAGCAATTGGCAAGTAGCAGTTTTGACCGCACCGTGAAATTGTGGGACGTGCAGACTGGAGAATGCCTGAAAACCTTTCTAGGACACACTAACAGAGTTTGGACAGTTGCGTATCATCCCAACGGGCAACAACTTGCTAGTGGCGGCGACGACCATGCGACCAAATTCTGGAACCTTAAAACAGGACGTTGTACGAAAACCTTTAAAGGACATACCAATGCCGTGCT
Organism: Microcoleus sp. FACHB-831; assembly: GCF_014695585.1. Classification (NCBI taxonomy): domain Bacteria; kingdom Bacillati; phylum Cyanobacteriota; class Cyanophyceae; order Oscillatoriales; family Microcoleaceae; genus Microcoleus; species Microcoleus sp. FACHB-831. Next base: position 28,154 of record NZ_JACJON010000011.1, read on the forward strand.
ATCCCTTGCCTTGAGTCCCGATCGTAGCTATCTAGCCAGTGGTCACGAAGACCAGACCGTAAGATTGTGGAACATTAAAAGCGGTACTCTGGTAGAAACATTACGGGAGCATACCAACCGAGTTTGGTCGGTGGCGTTTCAACCTGCCAGTCAACACCCAATACTTGCTAGTGGCAGCGCTGACTATACCATCAAATTATGGGACTGGGAGTTAGGTAACTGCTTGCAAACCTTATACGGTCATACCAGTTGGGTGTGGAGCATTGCCTTTAATCCTAATGGAACCCAACTGGCAAGTGGCAGCTATGACCAAACTGTTAAACTATGGAACATTAGCACGGGTGAATGTCTCAAAACCCTCCAAGAACATACCAGTCCAGTTGTTTGTGTTGCCTATAGTCCTGACGGAAAACTGCTAGTAAGCAGCGAGTTTGATGGAATTATCAAGCTGTGGGACACTCATACTGGGGAATGCTGCCAAACCCTCAGAGGACACGCCAACAGTGTGTGGTCAGTGACGTTTAGTCCTAATGGAGAGTGGTTACTTAGTGCTAGCTTTGACCAAACCGTTAAACTGTGGTCAGTCTCGACAGGAGAATGTCTTCAGACTTTTACTGGACATGAGATGGCTGTTATGGCTGCTCAATTTACCCCAGACGGTCAGTTCATTGTGAGTGGAGGTTTAGATCGCTCCCTTAAACTTTGGGATATCCGCACAGGACAATGCTATCGAACGTTGGCGGGTCACTCTGATCTGATCTATACATTGCTCGTTGCCTCTGTTCAACTTGGAGATGAAGCTTCTGCAAGATTCACAGCTATTAGTGGCAGCTTAGATGAAAGTATCAAATTCTGGGATTTGCAAGCTCACAAGTGCTGGCAAACCTTAAGAACACCTCGCCGCTATGAAGGTATGAAGATCGGAGGCATTCAGGGGCTAACAGACGCTCAGTGGGAAACATTGAAGGTGTTAGGTGCTGCGTCCCTAGTCAGCTAAAGTACATCGAGACAAGACCTTTATCCGAACACTTCACTTCACCCAATGAGTTGCTGCCTGAGCTGGCAACAACAATCAAATCCATTCATTGTTTAGTAGACCGACCTCATAGGGGGAAAAGTAACGAAGACACTGTCGGCGAATTCGGAAAACGCCTAGGCAAGGTCAGTAGACCGAAAAGTTTGGCGATAGCGAAGCGCTGCTGCTTACAGCAGATGTCAGCTCCATCATTCTCCATTGCCGTACCAAGAGCTAACCGTCTGCGTGATCGGTCTGCAAAACTGCATTTGTTCAAAAGTGCAGTTTTATATTTAGTCATTTTAAAGGTTTTGTACTTTTTCAGTTCTGAATATTTGCAAAAATTCAACTCTTCAATATACACTTACTGAATATCTGCCTAATCTCACCGCGTTACTTGTTCAACGATGCAGACAGTCAGCTCCATATCCTTGGCTGGAGGTCAGGGGAAGACGACAATGGTTTTGTTCGTGGCTCGTCTGTTAGCCGTGAAAGGACATACAGTTTTGGCAATCGATGCCGACCCTCAGAGCAGCTTGACGACTTTCCTGGGTTTCACTGTGGAACCCGATAGCCCCACTCTGCTCGAAGTTCTCAAAAAGCAGGTCGATACTAAGGATGGAATTTACGAGACGAGGTACGACAATCTGTTTTTGATTCCCTCTGATGATGCTCTAGACACGGTGCAAGATTATCTGGCAGGTAGCGGCACGGGTGCTTTGACACTGGGGCGACGGCTCAAAAGTGTTGCCAAGCTCTTTGATTATTGCCTGATCGATGCACCGCCACAGCGATCGCAAATTTCCCTAACGGTAATTGGTGCGTCTGATGGGTTGATGATTCCGGTTGAAGCTTCGGTAAAAGGCTTACAGTCATTGATTCGCACCCTGGAGTTGATTAACGAACTCAACGAAGAGGATGAAACGTTTGGGGGGAGGGTTTTGGGTGTAGTTCCGTTTCGCGATCGCTGGGTAGGCTTGCGCCGCACGACGGAAAGTGAGAGCAACATTGAGTCGATGAAGCAAATTACTATGCAATGGTTTGAACAGGATTTGGTGCTGCCGTCGATTCGGGAGTCGGAGAAGTTCAAGCAAGCGATTAACCAAGGATTAACGCTGCACGAAATGGGCCAGGGGGATTTGGCTTATCCAATTGAGGTTCTAGTAGACAAGATTTATTCGTTGGAGAGTAGGCATGACAAATCCTGACATTCGTTCGTTGATTACATCCAAGTCGCGCCCTAAGGTAACTCCCCGCGATGCCTCACTCTCACTTAATCGCTCTAAAGAGGTGGAGGAAGCTTCTGCACTTACTGAAATTAGTGATGCCGACGATTCTGCCCAAACTAATGTTGAGCCTCAAGAGTTACAGCGGCTACAGGCGGAGTTAGAAAACCTGCCACAGGTGGGGAAGCGGTTGGCTGTTCATTTAGAGCAAGGAATCAGAGCTGATTTACTGCGAGTGTGTGAGTCACAGGAGATTACGCCAGAAACGTTTATTGAAGCAGCAATAGCCTTGTTGCAGTCCAAACCAGAACTGAAAGAGGAAGTAGTAGCGGATGCCAAAGTGCGGTTGCGTGAACGTAAACGAGCTGGATTAGTAAAGAGGACAATGGCACTGGTTCAAAAGTACAGCGGTTAAGCTTTAATAAGAAACTTCAGTTGCTCATTGAGGTTTGACTTTACTAAGCTTACGTAGGACTGCAATCTGCTCCCGGCTCAGCATAGAGGTCAATCCTCATCGTCGGTTATCGGCAACGCTGGAGCGTATTGCAAGCCGCGTCGTTTGAGTGCAGCGCGGATAACTGCAATTTCTTGGGCGATACGCCGTCCTAAAGCCCTGCGGTTGTTGGCTTTGCTCTGGTTCGCTTTGATTGTTCTCAAGCTTTGTAGATCGCTCTAAACAACTAAAGCCACCCTATTAGTAGGATGGCTAGCGAGATAATTTCAAATGGGTATTTACATGGGGTGATGGGATTGTTAAGGGTTGTGCTTAGGACAGCACACCGCGTTTAAGAGTTGTTCGGGAATGTCCTGATAATGCTCCAATAGGAAATCCATCAAAGCGAGATGGCGTAAATCGGCAGGTTGCGGACGGCGGTAGTTTTTACCCCTTCTAAACCAGCGTCGAACGGTAGACATGGAACGAGAGCAGATGAAGGCGATCGCTTCGTGATTCACTTGCCATTTGGCGTAGAATTGCTGCGGTGTCATTCCGAGTTGGCAGTATCCGTAGAGGTCGATTAGGGTTTGCTCTTCTTTGGTGAGAGGAAGGGGTTTCATGCAGCGTCCTCCAGGGGTTCGAGGTCGTTTTCCCAGGCGATATCGGCAACTGTCCAAAGGGAACTAGGGGAGAGTTTATCGAACCAGATCAGGTAGCACCACGTCCAAGCGCAGTGGTGGGGAGCAAAGCTGTAGAATCTTCCAATTGCAACACCCCAGTCTGTCTTATCCCTGTCAGGAACCCAGTGCAGTTTGTCGCCGTACAAGTAGCGAGGGGTCTGAACATTGGGGAAGTTGGCAGGCAGGTCAATGGATGGGGGCGTGAATACTCGGTGAACTAACCCTCTTTTGTCACTCTGGGTGATTGCAAACGCTGAAACCCTGATATGGCAAGAGTTCTCGCAATAGGTCTACATTTTTGAGTTTCTGATAGAAACTCACGCCTCGAATCCTTACGTCTGGAAGCTTTCAGAGTTTAGCTTCGAGCGTGATTTTCCGAGAGTGACAAAAGAGGGTTAAGCTGGGGGATATATCAGTGCTACCGTGACGCAAGGCCTTCAAGTAGCCAGCGATCGCTTTTCCTTTCAGGTTGGCGGTAAAGTCTTGGATGAGGATGGCGGTTAGGCTTTCGAGTTCGAGTTGGGTTAGGTTCATCCACGCTGCATCGAAGTCAGGGTCGGAGTAGGTTTTTAGGCGGGTGAGAAAAGGCGCGATCGCAAAATCCTCTAAGGCTTGCTGATAGCCTCTCTGATACATACAGGGGCTGTCACTTCGATAACTTGGTTTGACTATTGTTAGAGTCTCCTTGTATTAGGGAGCCAAGAGCCAGCGTCGGCTGTAGGAAGGTTAGGCGCTGGCTTTGACTTTTTGGGAGTTTTATTTAAATACGGCTATTCATAATCCTTTGAGTTTGTTGTCAACGTGCCTTAGGTATAGAGCAAAATTTTAGCATTTGTCACGGACATTCAATTTTAATTATTAATTTAATTTACTGAGCTTGTTCTAAGTTTGGGTAGCATCTATTCTCTAGGGCTTCCTCCAATCGTTCAGCAAAATCACGAATATATTCCCTAAGTTCTAGACGCAAACTATCCAATTCCACCTCTTCTTCTATGTCTCCAATCTTTGTTTCCCACTTACGTAAACGACGAACGAAAACCGAGTATTTTGCTACTACATCTTCTTCTTTAAACTCGCCTTCAATCTCAATAATTGTGTTATGCAATTGTTGACAATTCTCACCATCTGTATTAAGTTTTTGTCTCAGCTTTTTAAGGTTTTTAACAAATCCGGTAAGGGGTTCACTCATTGCATTCATAAACATCTTTGAGTCTGGCAAATCCTCTCCTGCACCTTTGAGTTGTTTAGTATAATTCTGTAGATCTTCAATGCGTTGGCGCAGTTCCTTAATAGAAAGGCTTTCATCTCCATTAGGAACAATTGCAACCTGCCCCATTGGCTATACTCATATCAGTAAAATACTTAAACTAATCATAAATTTGAGTTTCTAAAAACTGTTATTTAAAAAATAAAATCTCTAGTAAATATCTTGAAAGACAGCTTCTTCAAGATGAGAAACTAAAGTTGATAGCTGTTGCTCAATTTGGTCAAATAGCTGCTTAACATTATCTATTTTTTTCGTATATAAACTAGATTTCCTTGACGAGGCTTTCTTCAAAATTAGAATTTCTTGAAAGCATATATCAAGTAGTCTGTTAGCTCGATTTGCTAGATCATAAGCTTCACTTAGTAGAACAGATTGGCTGCTGTTGCTATACTGCTCACTGAGTTCTCTAATGGTAGTTAAGGTATCTCTAATGAAAGTGGGTTTAATTATTCCGTCAAACATTGCAGGATATGGCAAATCTCGCTCTAGTATTCTTTTTAGCTCGGATTTGTCTAAAGATTTTAAGTGATATTTTATATGTTGTATTAAGTTGATTATTTCCTTCTTAAATTTTGGAACTTCTGGTTTTGGACGCACTGGATGGTTAGCAACTATTTTAAGATTAGGCATATCCTGTTTTAATGTGTCAGGTAGTTGATTCTCCCCTTCACTATTTTTTTGTTCTGCCAGAACTATCTCAGAATTAGTTTGAGTAGATTCACTTCTAGTTTCAATCGTAGATTTATTCTGTAGTAATGTATCAGAATCGGAAATATCTGCTGAGTTATTTCCCTCATAACCGAGTCCCTTAAGAAGTTTGCGAGCTGTGTTTTCCCATGTCCATAATTCAGATAATTGTTTTTTCAGCGATTTAGCATTTTCTTTTTCTTCTGCTTTGTGCTTGGCTATTTTAAGAAGAACTTTTGCAACGTCCTCAACACTTTTATCGTTATATTCTTGTCCTTGAGGAGGGCGACGAACCTCAACTGGATGTAAACATCCAATTCCCGCTCCTCCAAGAGTATTTTTTACGGCAACGTATAAGCCAGTATTCATTGAAAGAATGAGCGGAACTTCAGCGCTTATTGCCTCCAGACCAGTTAGACCAAAGCCGTCATGAATAGAGAGCATCATGCAAACAGTCTGACGGCGAAGATGCTCAAACAGTTTTGCTCGATTTTGGTTGTACTGCCAAGGGTGAAGTGGTATGTGTATATCTGTGTATTTTTCCACAATTGAGTTGAGTAATTGATACTCCTCGTCTTCTTCACCTTTAAATCCAATCACGGTAAGTTCAGCATCGGCATTAAGCGAGTTTCCAGGGGTTCCTACTGCTTGTGCAAAACTAGCTACAGCTAGGCTTGTCTGCTTAAGTAAATTGTTCTCTTGTTCAAGCCGTCCAAAAGTGATTGCTGAGAAGCGGGACGGCGTTATCCACGCTTCTATATCTGCCAGACCAGGCAGAACTTCTATGACTGAGATTTTCTCCCCAACTATGTCACGGGCAAGCTCTTTCAATTTAGGGCCAACAGCGAACACAGTATGAGCCGCTGATAAGATTTCTCTTTGAGACACAACGTAATGCTCATCGTTTTTAACTTGGAGGGATTTATATGATGCATAATCCATATGATGAAACACGGCGACTGAAACCTGATAATATTTCGATAACTCAATAGCTCTCAGTCCAGTCTTCACGTCATGCCCTATCACCCACTTAGGTTTCATTTCGGACATTAAAAGTCGGCCACGAATATTATCTATATGTGAGTCAAGATCATCTGATGGAGAAACAATGAGAAGTTCTACACCTGATTCCTGAGCATCTTGACCCTCATTGGCTTTTTTTCCTTCATCAACAATGCAAACGACTTTTAAGTCAGAATGGCCTAATTTAGCCAATAGTTTAGCCAAAGCTTTACAGAGATCGTAGTTGAAAGAATTGATTCCTCCGTGGCGCGTTCCCCAAGCTGTTGCGAGAAATACGAGGCATTCACTCATAGCCTTGAAATTTATTAGTAAAATGGAATAAATGCTGTGTCTGTCAGATCTTTCTCTAGTCTTGCAGATTTGTATCCATATGTTGAAGGTGACTGTAAGGTAACAATTAGACAAAACTGTTTTTTATTTCCAAATTTCTTTCTCAAAAAATTATCATAATTTTGAATTAAATAGTGAATAGCTCCCTGATTACTTCTTGCTGTCTGTCCACAAATTAAAATCACAGGATGAGAAGTAGAACTAGGATAAAGTCTTGCCAAAACAGCGTGTTCGGTATTGTTTTTCTCATATCTAAATTTCTCGTCTTTGGTAACAATCGCAATATTATCGGAGTCACCTGGTGCGTAAGGTTTCAGATGAATCCCCTTGAGAAAATTTTCTAAATGTACTTTGGTTCTCTGATTGGAGTCCGGACCACCTATACAAAATTCAGTCGTACCTCCAGCAGGTTCCAGTATTTCGTCGAAGGGAGCAATAAATAATTGGGAGCCAATTTCATCTACAAGCCTAACAACTTGAATCAACGTCTGTACGTCTGAATGAGACATTGTATTCGGGCTTTTAGGATTATGATTCATCACGGCAAGGCATCTTTCTTTTGGTAAAAGGCCAAAAAAGGCAGCCCTCCGATTTAGAATTCTGGATTTGCGTAGCTTTTCCCATAGCCAAACAGCAAGGGCTGTTATAATGCTTGTTAAAATACCAACTACAAAGTTTTCAATAACTGATGGAGACATTGAACCTGAAGCCAATAGGGTTGTAGTGGAATTCAGTGCAGTCGTCTGACGATTTCGCTCACTCGTACAGCATTAATGCCAACAACATCATAATCTAGTAGATGAATTGTCAGACTGACTCATCTACCACTTAAAGGTTCTGAGGTTCTCTCGCAAGCGTTGATGAATGCGAGAGAACCCACGTCTCACCCATCCCTAAAGGTTATAACTCACTCCATTCTGAGCTAGCCACTGCTTACGTTGGCGAAGCCCGCCGTAGGCATCGCACCAATCACTCACAACCCGCTCCACCCTAGCCCAGAATGCAGTAGTATGATGCGGTTCAATCAAATGCACCAACTCATGAACCACCACATACTCAATCATGGTTCGCGGCAGCATTGCCACTCGCCAATGAAAATATAAGTCTCCCTTGTGTCCGCAGGAACCCCGGCGCTAGCCTAACTCGCGTACCTGAACCGACCGAGGAGAAGCTTCAACACGATTGACAAAAGCAGCAATCTGCATATCTAAAATCTGACGAAGGCGATCGCATCCAGCAGTTACAGCAGCAGGTTGAGGCGTGGCAAGTGTTGTTGGAAAAGTTGGGAGGGAATGAATAAGTGATCGCACTTCCCCTCATCCAAAACGTGATCGCATTCAGCAATTACAGCAGCAGATTGAGGCGTGGCAAGCGTTGCTGGAAACGTTGGGAGGGAATGAATGAGTGATAAGCTTTCTTCGGCATACTTTGCTATCGCACTATCCCTTCCGTTCGCACCAAGGCAGTGTTTGATTGCGACACATAGGCCCTTGGGATGCTTTCGCCTACAATGAGGCTACAGCAAAGTGGCTAATTAAACTAACTGCTCTATGTCAGAAATCGTAGAGATTCCTATCGAACTAACCCGATTCCAGCTTCCCCAAGCGGTTCACGCACGCTTACAATTTTTGTTGGATCGTCAGGACGAGGGCTATACACTGTCTCAGGCAGAACGACAGGAAGCAGAAGGACTGGTTGAACTGGTGGAATTTTTATCTCTACTGCGTTTGCGATCAACACGGGTGATGAAGCAAGTATAGATGGTAACGATTCCAGCTTCCCTCCGTCGATTAGTCATTCAAAGAGCAGATAACCGTTGTGAATATTGCGGGATATCACAAATTGGTCAAGTAGCAACTTTCCATATCGACCACATTCTTCCTGTCGTAGCAGGTGGCGAGACGATTGCTGAAAACTTGGCTCTTGCTTGTGTCTCCTGCTCACTTCGCAAGGGTGCACGGCAAAATCTGGAGGATTCGGAGACGGGTGAAGTTGTCTCCATTTTTAATCCTCGCCAACAGGTATGGAAAGAACACTTTGATTGGAACGGTGTGCAAGTTGTCGGGTTGACAGCTACAGGTCGAGCAACGATGCAAGCACTTGATTTGAATCGAGCAACAATGTTAGCGATTAGGGCAGAAGAGGAATTGCTAGGTCGTCATCCACCACCCTAAACTTGTCTACAGTTGGCAGGCAATGAAAGAGTGATCGCTTCTCCTCATCCTGCCAAACGCGATCGCATTGGGCAATTACAGCAGCAGATTCAGGCGTGGCAGGCGTTGCTGGAAAAGTTGGGGGGATTGATGGTGAATGAGCGCTAATTTGGTAAAAAGTGTTGAATTTGAAGCGAATGTCTGAGCGGAGGAAGGTGTTATCACCACCAGTTACGCTAATGAGCAGAATGCTCAGATTGACGAGCAAGATATCTGGTTTTAGTTATTAGCTCAAGAGAGCTTGTTAGTGATATTTTACAAGCTTTATAGAGCTAGTAGAATTTAGACGTTTGTTTAATTTATTTGCTTTACTAAACAAGTATCCTTGAAAAGTATGGTGATTGGCGATAAAACATAGTATAAGTTTCCAACATTTCAATCGATACACTTTCCTTGGAATCAAATAAAAATCCTAACTCATCTTGAATTGCCTTTGCTTGAGAGTTTGGCAAACGCGAATCAATGTACAATCGCTCCTTAATTGTTAAATCCGGCACGTTAATTCGTCGCGGATCTTTCCAGTTTATATTACTAAGTTCCCATTTATCTATATTTGTTTGATTGAAAAATTCTTGATTTTTAGTGTTCTCAAGTAGGATGCCTGTCACTGTAAGCATTTGTTGACCATCTGCATATGAAAAAGCAGTTAGAGATTGAAAGTAAATATCAGATTGTCCTACCATTGCTAAATTAGCAGCATATTTTAAAACCAGACAAAGCGCTTCTGGAAATCTCTTCTCGGTCATCATATCTACTGTCACGTCAGCAGAAGGAAAAATATCTCCTAGCATCGTGTTCAATTTTTCAATTCTGGCATTTTTAAGCGTAAAAGAATCCATTCCTGTGCCAGATGGTACATAAGATGCTGGATGAGAATTGACAGTAATTTTAACAATATCGAGTGGCTCTAGCTTGCTGATAGTAGCCTGGAATTCCTCAATCTGCTTTCTAAGGTCAGACGGTTTAACGTAATCTAACCAAATTATAGTTGGGTCTGTCCTTTGAAATTCGTTGATAAAATTATCGCTAGATTGGTGAAGACAATCAATACAATTATGAGGCTGGTTAAATTTTTGTCTATTATAGACTTCTGCATCCTCTTCAATAGAAATCATATTGCATATTCCAAATCGAGAATGAATATATTTAAAGTCCTCCAATGAATGACCACCAAAACCCACATATTTATACTGAGAAATATCGCAATCTCTATATCTATCCACTTTTGATAGTAACTCTATAAATGCATATCTATCAATTGCTTTGTTAGGTCTTAAATGATAAGGAATTGATGCTCCACTCATTGCCTAGCCTCTCTCAAAACTTTTTCAAAGCATTCATTACCAACTTCTGAAGGTTCACGATCAGAGTCTTCAAATAAATACTCAGCAACTATTTTAATCTCTTGATCAGGTCTAGAGAATTTTATATTTTTTTTACGGTATTGACCATTTTGGGTCTCTGGCATAGGTAGAGAAGGAATATACTTTCTTTCATTGTTTTTATTTCTGACTTTTATCCAATTTTGAGATGGAATCTCTTGAAAAAGTTTATTTGGATCAACAAGCTGGGCTTTCTCTACTCTCCTCTTTTCCTCAACAATATTTGTTTTCCATTTGTTAGTGTATGACGTAAATATTTTCAGCCCTTCTCTCATGAAATCTTTAATATACAAGTAGATATCAGAAGATGCATCTATACCCCTTTTGGTTGTCGTGATGGGTAATTTTCTTGCATCTTTACTGCGAAAGTATACAACTCCTGAAATTGCAATAAATTGAGGATGATAGCTAGGAACTCTCTCCTCTCCCCAGCCAGTCAAACGGGTTTTATCGCAATACAGCACTACACGATCATTGCAGACAATAGTCCAACCTGCGGCTTCGCTACTCCTCCTATTACCTGCCATCTCATCATCCACCTCCTCCTCACTAGCGGTAGGTCTATAAAAACCAATTGCCAGTTTAATATCAACTCCATTTTTCTCTGATTCATAAAGGTATGGAGCAATAATACTTGGCTTGTCCATTTGCTCAACACCATCCCAGAGAAGATTCAAAGGCTTTGGAGCAATTTTTTTTTCATTAATCCAGACGGTAAAACCTTTGTAAAGGATATAGCTGTAATGATGAGAAATTTTATTTACAAGAGAGTTAACTAGGATGGATTGCTGTGACGAAAATGCATTGATAATACCAGAATATAAGTCAGCTATTTTAATCAATGTTCCATTTTCCTTCAAAGCAGGCTCAATAATTTCAAATGGTAAGTTCCAATTCTTATCATCGGTTAGCCACTCAGGATGAATAGTAACTTTAAAAGAATCAGTTTCTGTTTGTGATATTACTTCGCTTGATCGACCCATTTTGAAGATGGATCTTTTCATTCCAATACCATAAGTCCCAATTGTATAAACATCATTATCGACGTTATTATTAGGCCTTCCCATTCTAAAAGCATAGCTTTGAGCTACATCTATTGGTATCCCACCGCAATTATCCTTAATTGTGAAATTTTCATTCGAGAAAGTTAATTTCGCCCAAAAAGCTTCATAAGGCTTCTCGTCGGAAGTATAATTATCTTTATCTTTGATAATTCGTTGTATTCCATCAATACAATTATCTAAAAGATCAAGAATTGCATCTTCAAGTTCAATATCGCGAGTAAGCATTTCTACAAAAAAGCTTTTTGTAGGTGATGCGTTTAGTTCACTCGGTAGCTTTTGTTCGCTCATAACTTGCTCCATTTTTAGGTAACAACTACCTGTAATTGCTCTCATCTCTCCCTATAAAGTGAGCGCTATTGCTAACTGTCCTCAATTAAGGTGATAACACTGATCTGCCTTTATGAGCCACTTTTTGCTGAATCGTCAAACAGACTCATCTACCGCTCAAAGCTTCTGAGGTTCTCTCGCAAGCGTTGATGAATGCGATCGCTCCACCTCTCCATAAAAAGTGAGCGCTCCCACTTCTCATTCATCCCTAAAAGTTATAACTCACTCCATTCCCCGCTAGCCACTGTTTGCGATCGCACCAATCACTCAAAATCCGCTCTACCCTATGCCAAAACGCATGAGTATGGTGCGGTTCAATTCAGATGCACCAACTCGTCAACCACCACATACTCATCATCGTTCGCGGTAGCATAGCCACACGGAGCGTGATAAATATAAATCTCTTTGTGTCGGCAGGAACCCCGACAGTCGCCTAACTCGCGTACCTGAACCAACCGAGGATAAGCTCCAACACGATTGACAAAAGCAGTAATTTGTAAATCTAAAATCGGGCGAAGGCAATCGCGCTTTTAGAAAAGTTTGGGTTCCAGCGATTTCGGAGTGCGATCGCTATCAGTTACGCTTACTGTCCGGAGGACTCTGGCATTGAGGTCACTAGGTAGAATCGGTGAGTTGATAGTTGCAGTCTCTAGCTTTGGCCGCCCACACCCGCCTCAGTAAGCTGAGATGTTTGTAGATTTGGATGTTGTGAAATATTACTGGCTCTTTGCTGGCTGCTTGTGGTTCGAGCTAGAATCATTGACTGCGTTCTAGGGCTGTCTAGCAGAGAGAACCTAGCACGCGCTATTGTAGGCAGCACAAAATGGCATTAAAAAAAAGCGAACTCTACAGTTCAATATGGAAAAGCTGTGATGAGTTGCGGGGTGGTATGGATGCCTCGCAATACAAAGACTATGTACTGGCGTTATTGTTCATTAAATATGTTTCTGACCGCTACGCAGGGGTAAAGGATGCCCTGATTGAAGTCCCGGATGGGGGAAGCTTTCAGGATATTGTGACGCTCAAAGGCGACAAAGAAATTGGGGACAAAATCAATAAAATTATTGCCAAACTTGCGGAAGCCAATGACCTGAAGGGCATTATTGATGTTGCGGATTTTAATGATGCTGACAAGTTGGGCAAAGGTAAGGAGATGCAGGATCGCCTTTCCAACCTCGTAGCCATCTTTAATGACCCGAACCTGAATTTTAGTAAAAATCGGGCCGATGGGGACGATCTGTTAGGGGATGCCTACGAGTACCTGATGCGGAACTTTGCTACCCAGTCGGGGAAAAGCAAAGGGCAGTTCTACACTCCAGCGGAAGTGTCTCGGATTATTTCTAAGGTAATTGGGGTCAATACTGCCGAAAGCCAGGAGCAATCTATCTATGACCCGACTTGTGGCAGCGGTTCGTTGTTGCTGAAGGCGGCGGATGAAGCAGAACGGGGGTTAAGCATCTATGGTCAAGAGATGGATAACGCTACCCACGCTTTAGCACACATGAACATGATTCTGCACGGGCATCCTACGCGAGTCATTCAGCAAGGGAACACCTTGGCAAACCCACTGTTTAGAGAAGCAGATGGGAGCCTGAAACAATTTGATTTTGCTGTTGCTAATCCGCCTTTTTCTTCAAAAGCTTGGAGCAATGGGTTTAATCCGGTTGAAGACGAATTTAAGCGCTTTGAGGATGGCATCCCTCCGGCGAAAAATGGCGACTATGCCTTTTTGTTGCATCTGCTCAGATCACTCAAAAGTAAGGGTAAAGGCGCGATTATTCTGCCTCACGGAGTTCTATTTCGGGGCAATGCCGAAGCCGAGATCCGCAAGAACCTGATTTGCAAGGGTGTGATTAAGGGCATTATTGGCTTGCCGCCTAACCTGTTTTTTGGAACGGGGATTCCTGCTTGCATCATCGTGCTGGATAAGGAAAATGCTGAGGAGCGCCAAGGCATTTTTATGATTGATGCCAGCAAGGGCTTTGTCAAAGATGGCAATAAGAACCGATTGCGGGATCAGGATATTCACAAAATTGTTGATGTGTTTAATCGGCAGCTAGAGATTCCGAAGTATTCCCGCTTCGTGCCATTTGAAGAACTTGCAGATCCCAAAAACGGTTACAACCTGAATATTCCTCGCTACATCGACAGCCAGGAAGAGGAAGATATTCAGGATATTGAGGCGCATCTGTTGGGGGGAATCCCGAAGGGAGATATTGAGGCGTTGAGTGAGTATTGGCAGGTGTATCCGACGTTAAAGCAGAAGCTATTTGAAGTTGCAAATCGACCTGGATATTTAAAACTAAAAATCTCCATAGAGGAGGTCAAAGCCTGCATTTTTGACTATCCCGAATTTATTAGCTATGGGCAAGAAATTCAGGCGGTTTTTGCAGCATGGCAAGCAAAAAATACACCTTTGCTGAAAGCCATCCAACCGGGAAATCATCCTAAAGATATTATTTACAGTCTTTCAGAAGATTTGTTGCAAGCTTTTACTGGGAAAAGGCTGATAGATAAATACGATGTCTATCAGCACCTAATGACTTATTGGGTGGAGAGTATGAAGGATGATGTCTATATTCTGGTTGAGGATGGGTGGAAAGCAGAACTGAAAGAGGTGATAAATAAAAAAGGTGCAGTTACAGATTTGATCTGCGAACTAATTCCCAAGGAATTGATGATTAACCGCTATTTTAAAGCTGAACAGGCGGAGATTGAAAAACTGGAAGCGAAAAGAGATGAAATTGTTCGCCAGGAGGAGGAACTGGAAGAAGAACACGGTGGCGAGGAGGGTTTGCTGGAGGAAGCCACCAATGATAATGGCAAAATTACGAAAGCAAATGTGAACGAGCGCATTAAGATAATCAAAAATAATGCAACATTTGCCGATGAGTTAAAGGTGTTAAAGGCTTATTTAAAACTGATTGAGCAAGAGGCAGAAGTTACTAAAGAAATTAAAGTATTGGCTCAATTTTTAGATAAATATGTGTTAACGAAATACGGTGATTTAACCCAGGATGAGATTAAAACACTGGTAGTAGATGATAAGTGGATGGTGACGCTGCAACAAGCAATAAATTCAGAGATGGAGCGGATTTCGCAACGGTTGACGCAACGGATTAAGGAGTTGGCAGAACGTTATGAGACACCTTTGCCAGAGTTGACAAGTCGGGTGGACGAGTTGACGAGTCGGGTAGAGGCTCATTTGAAGAAGATGGGGATGGTGTGGTGATGGAGATAGAAATACCAGAAGGATATAAAAAAACTCAAGTAGGAGTAATTCCTGTTGATTGGGAAATTCAATCAGTTAGTCAAGCTTTTGAAATTTTCAACAACTTGCGCTATCCAATTAGCGAAGAAGTTAGGAAAAAGCAGGCTGGGGATTATCCGTATTACGGCCCTACAAAGGTACAAGGATATATCAATGAATATAGGGTCGAGGGTGAGTATGCCTTAATTGGAGAAGATGGAGACCACTTTCTTAAATGGCGTGAATCACCAATGACATTATTGGTAAAAGGAAAATTCAATGTTAATAATCACGCTCATATAGTTAAAGGAACTAAAAACCTAACTCAGTGGTTCTATTATTATTTCTATCATAGAGACATCACGCCACACTTAACACGCCAAGGAGCTGGAAGATATAAGTTAACAAAAAATTCCTTGCTCCAAATTTTGTGCGCTATTCCTCCAACGACGAAAGAACAAGAAGCGATCGCGCAAGCTCTCAGTGATGTCGATGCCGCGATCGCAGAACTCGATCGCCTCATCACCAAAAAGCGCAACATCAAGCAAGGCGCAACACAGCAACTCCTCACAGGTAAAAAACGCCTACCCAGTTTTAGTGGCGAGTGGGGGGTTCAAAAGTTAGGGAGTTGCTTAATTAAAAACCCAGAATATGGCATTAATGCTCCGGCTGTTCCATATTCTGATAACTTACCTGTTTATATCAGAATTACGGACATTTCAGAGGATGGAAGATTTTTACCTGAAAAAAAAGTATCTGTAAATCATCCTCTATCTGCTAATTACGTTTTGGAAGCTAATGATTTGGTACTAGCAAGAACTGGGGCAAGTACGGGAAAAAGTTATTTGTCTAATTCCAAAGATGGAGAATTAGTTTTTGCTGGCTTCTTGATTAGAGTCAAGGTAAACCCTGAAAAGTTAGATGCTCAGTACCTCAAAGGTTTTTTACAGACTAAAGCTTATTGGAACTGGGTAGGTGCAATGTCTATGAGAAGTGGACAACCAGGTATTAATGGAAATGAGTATGCTCAGTTGCCTATTCCGCTTCCTCCTACACTAGAAGAACAAAAAGCGATCGCACAAGTTCTCAGTGACATGGACGCAGAAATCGAAGCCTTAGAGCAAAAGCGCAATAAATACAAAGCCATCAAACAGGGAATGATGCAGGAACTCCTCACCGGGAGAACTCGACTGGTATGAGTCAAGTCGGGCAACGGGAACGCTTAACCCAAAATCGTGTTGTGCAACTGTTTCAGCAGCAATTGGGCTATGGCTATTTGGGCAACTGGCAAGACCGACCCAATAATAGCCATATCGAAACCGACCTCCTCACCAACTTTTTGCGCCGCAAACAACACTACAGCGACAGCCTGATTAACAAAGCTTTGTATGAACTCAAAAAAGTCGCAGACGACCAGAGTAAAAGCCTTTACGACATCAACAAAGCCGTCTACAGCCTGTTACGCTATGGGGTCAAAGTCCGGGAAGAAGTGGGCGAAAACACCCAAACCGTTTGGCTAATTAATTGGGAAAACCCCTTAGAAAACGACTTTGCGATTGCCGAAGAGGTCACAGTCAAAGGCGAAAATACTAAACGCCCGGATGTGGTGCTGTATGTCAACGGTATCGCCTTGGGTGTATTAGAACTCAAACGCAGCACCGTCTCCGTTTCCGAAGGCATCCGCCAAAACCTCGATAACCAAACCTCAAGATTTATCAGATCCTTCTTTGCCACTATGCAATTCGTCATGGCAGGCAATGACACCGAAGGACTCCGCTATGGCACGATTGAAACCCCGGAAAAGAATTATCTAGCTTGGAAAGAAGACAGTTCCGTTGAGAACCGTTTAGACCGACACCTGCTGCCACTCTGTCAAAGAGAGCGATTCCTCGAACTGATCCACGACTTCATTGTCTTTGATCGCGGCATCAAAAAAGTCTGCCGCCATAACCAGTATTTCGGCGTAAAAGCAGCTCAAACCTCTCTGCAACAACGTAGAGGCGGCATCATCTGGCACACCCAAGGCAGTGGTAAGAGCCTGACAATGGTGTGGCTGACCAAATGGATGCGGGAAAATCTCACCGATGCCCGCGTCCTAATCGTGACCGACCGGGACGAACTTGACAAACAGATTGAGAATGTTTTCAAAGGCGTCAATGAAGACATCTACCGCACCAAAAACGGCAACGACCTGCTCGACAAACTCGATCGCACTACCCCCTGGCTACTCTGCTCCCTGATCCACAAATTTGGCAAGAAAGACAAAGATGAGGTTAGCGACGCGGACTACAACAGCTACATCGAAGACCTCAAGCGCAGCCTCCCAAAAGACTTCACTGCCAAAGGCAACCTCTATGTGTTTGTGGATGAGTGCCACCGTACCCAATCAGGCAAACTGCACGATGCCATGAAAGAAATTCTGCCCAATACCCTGTTCGTCGGCTTCACGGGTACCCCTCTACTCAAGAAGGACAAGCACAATAGTATTGAGGTCTTTGGCGATTACATTCACACCTACAAATTCAACGAGGCTGTAGCCGATAAAGTCGTCCTCGATCTACGCTACGAAGCCCGCAACGTCGATCAGTTCATCACCTCCCAGACCAAAATCGACCAGTGGTTTGAAGCTAAGACCAAAGGCTTAACTGATCGCGCCAAAACCCAACTGAAACAACGCTGGGGTACCCTACAAAAGGTCTTAAGTTCAGCATCCAGGCTAGAGAAGATTGTCGGCGATATCCTACTAGACTTTGAAACCAAAGACCGTCTACAAAGCGGTCGGGGCAATGCCCTGCTGGTGGCAGGCAGCATCTACGAAGCCTGTAAGTATTACGAGTTGTTCCAGAATCAAGGATTCAAACGATGTGCGATCGTCACGTCTTACGATGGCTCCCTCCAAAGCATCAAAGGCGAAAGCACTGGCGAAGACGAATACACCGAAAAGCTGCGACAGTATGAGATTTACCAAAAAATGCTGAATGGTAAAACCCCCGAAGCCTTTGAGGAAGAAGTCAAAAAGAAATTTGTTGATGAACCCGCCCAGATGAAGCTACTGATTGTGGTGGACAAGCTGCTGACTGGTTTCGATGCGCCCCCCACCACCTATCTCTACATAGATAAAACCATGCGAGATCATGGTTTGTTTCAGGCGATTTGCCGCGTTAATCGACTGGATGGCGACGATAAAGAATATGGCTACATCATCGATTACAAGGACCTGTTCAAGAGCCTAGAAAAATCCGTTCACCACTATACGGTTGAAGCCTTTGATGGCTACGACCCAGGCGATGTAAATGGGTTACTGAGCGATCGCCTGGAAAAAGGAGTAGAGCGTCTAGAAACTGCCAGGGAGAGTATCAAAGCCCTGTGCGAACCTGTAGAACCGCCGAAAGATAGCCTTGCCTACATCCGCTATTTCTGTGGCCCCAATACGGAAGACCTAGACCTAGTAAAAGAACACGAACAAAAGCGAGTTACCCTCTACAAGCTTACCGCTTCTCTGGTTCGAGCTTACGCTAACCTTGCAAACGATATGCCAGAAGCTGGCTATCCTTCCACCGGAATTGAAACCATCAAGCAGGAGGTCAAATATTACGAACAAATTCGCGCCGAAGTAAAACTTGCCAGCGGAGATGCCATTGATTTGAAAGCCTACGAACCGGCTATGCGCCACCTGATCGATACTTACATCGGCGCAGAAGAGAGCAAAGTGCTTTCCAGTTTTGATGACATGACGCTGATTCAGTTGATTGTGGAACGCGGTAAGGATGCAGTGGACACCCTACCCAAGAGTATTAGACAAAACAAAGAAGCTGTTGCCGAAACCATTGAGAACAACTTACGCAAAGTTATCATTGACCAGCGCCCCACCAACCCTAAATATTTCGGCAAAATGTCCGCACTCCTGGATGAACTGATTCAAGAGCGAAAAACAGCCGCTCAGGAATATGAGGACTACCTGAACAAAATTGTGACTTTGAGCCGACAAGTTACCCAGCCTGCAACCTCAACCCAGTACCCCCCATCCCTGGATTCCTCTGCCAAACGAGCGTTGTACGATAACCTAGACCAAAATGAGGCACTGGCACTGGCGATCGACAATGAAATTCGCCAAACCAAAAAAGATGCTTGGCGCGGCAATAAAATTAAGGAGCGTGAAGTAAAAAATGCAATAAAAAAATACCTTGACTCATCTGAAAAAGTAGATATCATTTTTGACATCGTGAAGAATCAAAGCGACTATTAGGATGCATCAGATAAGGGTTAGTGATTTAGTCATTGATGTTGATAGAAAAGATATTAAAAACATCCATTTAGGGGTTTATCCACCCGATGGACGAGTGCGTATTGCCGCCCCTCTCAGAGTAGATGATGAGGCAGTGCGGCTATTTGCTATCTCAAAAATCTCTTGGATTAAAAAGCACCAAGCCAATTTTGAGGCACAAGAACGCCAATCAAAAAGAGAATATGTATCTGGTGAAAGCCATTATTTCCAAGGAAAACGCTATTTACTGAATGTTATTTACCACAAAGGTAGCCCTAAAGTAAAAGTCAGAAACAATACCTATATCGACCTCTACGTCAGGGAAGGAAGCGACGAAGCCCAACGCCAAAAAGTCATGATGAATTGGTATCGGCAACAATTAAAACAAGAAATTCCACTATTAATCGAAAAGTGGGCAGGAGTTCTAGGCGTTCGGGTAAACGATTGGGGAATTAAGCTGATGAAAACGAAATGGGGCACCTGCAACATTGAAGCGAAACGCATCTGGCTGAACCTTGAACTAGCTAAGAAAGATCCTCACTGTCTGGAATACGTTGTCGTTCATGAAATGACGCATCTTTTAGAACGGCATCACAACGAGCAATTCACAACCTTAATGAACCGATTCCTTCCTAATTGGCGTTTCTATAAAGATGAGTTGAACCGCGCTCCACTTGAAAGCTATTGAGATTAAGCTGACACCAGCGACTTCTTTTTGTCTTCCCAGCAACCGCCAATGAATTTATTTCCAGATCAAGCAACGATAAGGCTGATTGAATGCAACAATGCTGCGATCGCTCTATCCTACCAAGCTCTCGGCTACCTGCTGATAAATTTTATCAACCACACGGGAATTACAGGCTCACCTGCTTGTAAAGATGCGATCGCTATCTCCAGCTCGAACTCCATCAGTTCGAGCGATCGCTCTACTTAGCTAACCTCTTCGCTACCCGCTGATGAATCCGATCTAGCCACACAGGAATCACAAGCTCACCTTCTTTGATTAATGCGATCGCAACATAAAGCTCGAACTCCACCAGTTCCAGCGATCGCTCATTAGCATTCCACCACAACATAAACCTGCTTTACCTTTCCGGGTTCGTAAAGGTGAAAAATAGCCGCTCCCGATAAGTTGATTACAATTTTTGGCTTAAGTTTTTTTTGCAGACATGGGCTAAATCCTCATGTCTTGGCTATTATCTCTAGGATACTTTGCCTAAGTTCCAATAAGTATTAGTATCGAAACTTTTTTACAGGAAGAGTAGTGGCGTTTAAGGCTAAAAAGGACTTAAACCAGGGAAAATTAGGTAAGGTGTCAACTCCAGAAACCTAAACTCAATCGGAGTAAGAGTTAAATAGTGCTGAAAATAATGCCGCGACTACCGACAGATGGAATTCCTCATCCTTGGGATTTGACAATGCATTGGCTCGATGAGCCTTTGCCTATCTCACCGCTCTTACAACCAGCCATACAACAACACATGGATTTGGCTGCGGGCGACTGGCGGATTACTCTTTATTGGGTTGTGAAAAAGAAGTGGAATCACAAACTCAAAATTCCTGTCAACCGCAAGTACGCCATGTTACTTAAACCCAGAGGAGAGCTATTTTTCAGGGCGCTTGAACTGTGCATCGCAGGTTACAACTCTTCACACCCCGACAGTAAAGACTACCACAATGCATCCGACTGGTATCTTCAACTGATGCAGGAAACCAGAAATCTAGACAATCAAGAAATTCAGGCGAACGAAGCAAGTGGGAAAAAGCCCTTCGTTCAAGACTTGTACCAAATTATCAAAACTCTCAAAAATCAGAAAAACCCGGCTACTCCATCTACATCACTTCATTTTTATAGATTGATGGAAGTAGCACTGTCACTGGAGAAGCAAGATCAATTCAATAATGATTACTGGAAGCCTTTTTTAAGTGCTTTAAGTGGATGGATTCAAGCGATAGATAGTCCGGATTGTCACGAATGCTACGTTGACGGCGACAGAATTGTCTGCCAAATGGGACGGGGGAAAGGGAAAATGACGCTCCTGAGACTCCCTTCCAAAAATATTTTTTGAAACCTTTACTGTGTAAGGCTTAGAAGCTTTAATGCGAAATCGCCGAATTGAAGGCTATCCGTGGCAATCTAGGTAGAAGTAAGCCAGTGATTAGCCAAAAAGTTTTGGCTCTATATGGATTCCAGGGAGTTTTCCGGAAGGAAAGCGATGAAACCATTGCCGCTATAGCGTTGAGAGAGGAAGGTCTCAGAATGTCCAAAACACTTGTAGCCAGAGTCTTCTAGCCTCCTTCTTGGCTCGCTCTCCCTAAAACGCCTATTGAGCCAAAGTTTTTTGGCTTAAATTCTCATCACTAGGAAAACTTACTGCCTCTAACTTTCTCAAATTAGTCAAGCATCATGTTCAGAAAAATTGGAATTTTTCCGTTTGTCTCAGTTGAGATTTTCCACAATTTTTCCATAGAGATACGCTATAAATTTTTTCTAAAAAACCTAGTCCTTATTAATTTTTCGAGGCTTAATTTGTGCATGTGTCAGCTGAATTACACATGCACAAAAATCAGCTATTATATCTCTATCTTCAGGAGGATGATTTATGGGACAAATTGTTGGGTATGAACGAGTATCAAGCAACGAACAAGCTATCAACCAAAATGCTTTAAAGCAACAAGATCACCGAATTCAGGAGTATGGAGTAGATATGGTTATACAAGATATTGAATCAGGAGCCGATCCAGATAGAGAGGGTTTTAATCATCTCTTAGATTTAGTTAGTCAGGGAAAGGTGGATGAGATTGTTAGCACTCGATGGGACAGATTAACTAGAAACGAATTAGTGTATTTGCAGTTCAAAGCGATACTGAAAGCCTCTAATGTAAAATTGACACTACTGGACCAAGGAGAAGTTGACCTCAGCACAGCTTTTGGAGAGCTGAGTGCGGATATGCAGGCTATGTTTGCCGTCCACGAGCGGCGTATGCTCAAGGAAAGAGTCCAGCGTGGATGTGAATACCGTAGATTTAATAAGGTGGCTTGGACAAGAGCGCCTTGGGGTTATGGCATAAAAAATGATAAATACGTGCTTGACACTGAACCTATTATTTGCATACTGGAAGATAGACCACAAAATTTTCTAGAGCTGTACGATGAACCTGATACCTCGCCCCTCCTTCTTAGTATTAGCAAATCTCAAATAGCTAGGGAGGCAGTAGATGTTTTTCTTCAAACCAGGAGAACCCGAAAAGTCCTGAGGTACCTTTACCTCAAATATGGTGTTGAACGAAAAAAAGGTACAGGGGAGACAGGAAATGGTCAAGAAGGTGATAAAAAGCGAACTAAGGGAACCAACCTAGTTCTTAGTAAAGAATTGCTGTTCTGGTCGGCGGGAGGAAACTTAAAAGAGTGGCTAGAGAATCCTGTGCTGCGAGGTCACACGGCTTACAAGAAGTATAAAAAAAGAGGCTCCAAGAAAGACCCAAAAGACTGGGAGATGCACTATGACACACACCCGGATCAGCGATTAATTAGTGATGAAGAATTTCAGGAAATTCAGGAAATTCTCAAGTCGAATGCTAGACAGATTGGAACCCCTGGAAAGACTTTCTATCTTACAGGACTTGTTATTTGCGAACGATGTGGTCACAAGTGTGTCCTCAAGCGTAATGCTGATTATCAGTACTACGGCTGTAGGAACTCGACAATTGGCTGTAGCAATCGCAAATGTATCAGAATTGAGAAAATTGACGAGGCTATCATCAACCAGTTATTTAATCGAGCTAATGAAATTGCATTAGCCCCAGATGGTCTTCAGGAAGAGGCGTTGGAAACTTCAGAGCTGTCAATCCTTAAACAACAGCTTCAGGAGCTAGAAAAAATCTTAGAAATGAATCCTACGCACATTCTAAAAAAGACTCAATACGATCTTCAAAAGGAGATTGAGTCACAAAGTAATCAAGCAAACAATGACAATTTTGTTCAAGCCACAGCTATGCAGCTTATCCGTCGTCCTGAGGCGAGAAAAAAAACCTTCTGGTACACGTTGACTCTGGAGGAACGAGACATCATCTATGACAAGCTCGTTAGGAAAATAGCAATTTTAGATGGAGAAGTTGTTTCGGTTGATTTAACGATTTGAGTTCAGGATCTCATTTCCCGTAAAATCAGAGAGGATTTCAATGAAATCAAAACTAACAATTAATATTTTTGAGCAAGCAGTAGAGCGATTTACGGCGGCTGAAACGGAAGTTCTTAAGGATTGGTGTTTACCCTGTAATTGTCCGGCTCCTGGAGAGAGGTCTAATTGCCAGAACTGCCCATACTTTAGGGAACTGGTACAACGCATTCAAGAAAACCTGCATTCAGATCCCGCTGAAGTTTTTCCGGTGATGCTGCCACCAGAGATTAACCCTCCCTATCCAGATGAAGTAAGGAAACAGTGCTTAGAGCTATATCGACAGAAATATTCCTTTGAAAAGATTCAAGAGCTGACTGGTGTAACTAATTGCAAAACTCTTAGGCAGTGGATTCGTCAGGCAGGACAGTTAAAAGAAGGATCTGACTACTCCCAGGTAGAGAGACAGCACTACGTGAATCTATATGTTGAGGGCATGAGTGCTAGCCAAATTGAGTCGTTGACTGGAGTACCTGTTAATTTTATCTATAAATGGGCAAAGGCAGCAGGTGTGTCCAGGCCACGGAAATTCTATTCCGATGAGCAAAAGGAGCAAGCTCTTGCATTGTACAAAGAGGGTCGAGATGTTAAGGAAATCGAGGTACTGACAGGGATCTATGCTACATCCGTTCAGTCAATGGCAAAGAAAGCTAATTTATATAGACCTAGGAAATATAGAGGCGGTCGGCCTCCAGTACATTCACTAGAAGTCAAACAATCTTGCCAAAAACTTCTTCAGGAGGGCAAAAGCTCATCTCAAATTGAAGAATTACTTTGCGTGAGTGCTGATACAGTTCGCAGGTGGAAAAAGGAGTGGGAACAGACAACCAATGTAGTTTCTCCTATCGATAAACCCAATACCCTGGATGAAGCTAGCAAACCGGGTTGAGTTCCTCATGGAGAAGATGTAGCCGTTAGTATGGCTCTATTTACCCCTGCCAATATATAGGGGCCTGAATTTACCGGCATAGAGCCATTAGTCAGTGTTGTCAGCAATTTTTCCGAAAAATTATTTTCCCTATCTGCTAGGGCAATAGATATTTCTACTTCACTTTCTGATGGAAATAATTTTTTAGAGGAAAACCACTACTTTCACTACTCAGTTGAGTTCAAAGTATTCGATGGTTAAATACCAAGATGGCGCTTTTGACGTATCTGTTAGCTGAACTTTCCTCCCACAATACACACAGTTATGACTCCCGATGAATACGCTTCACGCATCCAGAAGTACGCAAAACAGCTACGCGAAGAGAAAGATTTTAAAACCCAAACAGCTCAGTATATCGCCACCAATATCCATCGCCATCTAACGCGACTTAAGCCAGAGTTAGCAAACAAATCTTTTAACCTCACTAAGGCTGTTATCCATCTCAAAAATCTATTAGAAAATATTTTTCAGGATCAAGAATTTTGGGAGCAAAAAGCCACTTGGATACTATCCCATCTTGATGCCTGGAGCCAAGAAGGAATAGAACCCGACTCGGCAACTCGTTTAATTAACAGGATGCTCGGACTTTATTCAAAAAAAGAGGATAAAGAATTCTATATCATCAGTTTTTGTGCCTTTGAAACAGCGGAAGAATTCTTACAGAAAGAGAATCTGTATAGCCGTTCTTTAGAAACCCTACAAAGCATGCTAGGAATGGAGCCACAAGAATCCATTCCAGCGACACAGGCTCCTCTATTTCAAACTTACGACGATACTCCAGTCATGACATCCCTACCCTATTTAACTGGAGTACAAGCTTGTTTTGGGGCGGAACTTTGGGAGGACGTTGATGGAATTCCCGGCTTCCGACGCATTTTTGGTAAAGGTTTTATCGAACACAATATTATTCAACACCATCCAGAAACGAATAGATTAGAGCTAGTAGCGGGAAATGCGGCTTGGGAAATTATCAATCAATTGGGTATTGAAACCACTTATATGTTCTTACTTTTTGCTTCCTACGCTACTGATATGGAAAAGCCTTGGGAAGGAACGTTTAGCTTTAAGGCTACAGACGTTATTAGCATGGGACTCTTTAATTGGAATAAGAGAAGCGATTTAAGCCTTGGCCAAAAGCTAAAAAAATTGGGAGAATTAGCTCAACAAGTAGCCAGCCTGAGTATAGCTATCAACAACTTAGACCTGAAGCTGATGACGTATACAGCGGAAATCCAACCCATGTGGCTGCTTAAGCTTCAATATCTCGGTCAGCTCAGCTGGACTATGGATTCTAGCCAACCTAATAAGGTTTCCTACGAGCCAGAAGAACCTACCGAGTTAATTATTACGGCAGGGCCAAACGATTGGGTCAAACCCTTTCAAGATTCAGAAAAATTTTTTTGTCTATATGAATATGGCTTCCTCGCTAAAAGTACCCTCTTAATTAATCCCTACAGACAACCATTGGCTGCTGCACTGGCGGTATTTTTGACAATAATGAGCCGAATTAACACCAGTGGCAAGTATAAGATCAAAACCTTGCTAAATCGGCTGGGATACCTTTCAAAAGAATCACATTTACAGACGATACAGAACAATCGTCATAAACGCAATGAACTGATTGAAAAATGGGATAATGCCCTGCTTACTCTACACGAACTAGGCTGGCAGATTGAGTTCGACCCGGATACCTATCTCGAATCAATTGAGCCCTCTTGGAAGTTGGAAGAATCTAAACACATAGAGGGCAAAAGGCGACCGCGGAATTGGCTGGAACTCTGGCTGGAAGCTTACGTGATTATAAAACCTACATCAAAGATTCAGGCCAAGCTAGAAGGCATTAATAATGGTAAGGCACTACCAGCGAAGCGGGTAAAGCAGCGAAACTCCAAAAAGTCCAGTAAGGATACAAATCGAAGACAAATTCCGGGTTGGGTTTTAGAAAAGGCGCTGAAACTCAAAGGTTGGAGTTTCGCTTACCTGGCAGAACAGCTTGAAGTACACAAATCACTTCCGGGTAAGTGGATACGGGGCGATCGCAAGATTCAGCCAATGCATCTACAGTTAATTTGGAAATGGTTAGATTCAGAGCTACACCAGGTACTGGGTAGCCAATCAATCTAGATTCCTCCGACAAATTGTCTATCCCGCCAGAGCTACCCCAAGTACTAGCTAGCTAATCAATCTAGAATCCTCCGACAAAGCGTCTACTCTTTCAGAGCTACCCAGGCATTAGGTAGCCAGTCCGCCTAGAATCTGCCGACAAAGCGTCTACTCTTCCAGAGTTACCCCAGGCATTAGCTAATCAGGACTTACACAGTTAATTAGTGAATGTCTGATTCTGTCGTAGGGGCATGGCAATGCCATGCCCTTACAGCGTGTTGACGTGCGTAAGCCCTACTAATCTTTCCAGCCAAGTATCCAACGGGATTTCTGCTAAGCCTCACTATATACAGAGTTGACCGCCGAACGTAAACGGTACGTAGTGTTTGAGAACTCAAATTCCCAAGCATTAGGGTAGCTCCTTGCTCTAGAATCCCCTGACATTTGTTACCCCTAGCCGCAAGCTCTAGAAACCGCTCAGTTCTTCGATTGTGGCGTTTTGCAGGTAAAACGAAAACGGGCAGCTAAAAAATTTGTCTACCCCTTTTTTTAGCCTAAAAATAGCCTGAAAACTAGACTATGTAAAGCTTTGGATGGGTAGACAGAAGCTCTAGAATCCCCTGACAAAACCTCTAGAATCCCCTGACAAAACCTCTAGAATCCCCTGACAAACTTTTTTTCAAATCCATGATTTACAAGGGTTTTAGGGGGGTAGACAAAACTAATTAAGTTAATTAAGTTAAGTGGATGCGTTTTTGTCTACCCCAAAAATGCCTGTGGTATTAAATTAGAAGCTTAGTTTTCGGTGAAAGCGCAGGAACCGAAAGCAAAGACAAAAATAGGAACGCCGAGCGATCGTCAGTGATGTTCGCTCTCGTCATAAAAATGCCAACAGCCGGGTTTCTCGTCTCGCGAACGTCCCCCTAGCTGACTGGCGGTGAGCTTTCGGTGAAGGCATACCCGAATGTCAAGCGTATGTCTCTGCCTTAAATTACCTGCCAGTTAGTAGACAGCTGGTGCTCGTTTTCTGTGCGTTCAATCGCCGCACGAGCGCAGTGTGTTGGGTTTACTCACGCGATCGCCACTTGCCGTGGTTTTAGATCGCAAGGATGCTTCGTGTGTTGTTGTACCCGGCTCCTCATAGGAGCCTCTGGATGCCATCTACATTCCGCCCTCTTAAAAGAAATTGTCCGATTTGCTCCGGCGCTCGTCGCGATTGTCGAGAGAATACCCAGAATCATCTCATCCACTGCCGCCATGACCTTGGGGAAGTCGCTGGCTACAAGTTTGTCAGAGAAGATAAACACGGCTTCTTCATGTGGGCTGTTGATGATGGTTGCGATCGCTCACTAGAAGAATTAGAACTCAAAAAACGCGAAAGAGAAGCTTTAAAGCAACGACGGCTCCAACAAGAACAAGATAGGCTGTCGCAGCTACTTCCTTGTTCACAGCGAGATATCCAAATCAGAAAGGTTCTATCTCAACTGGGATTAAAGGCTGCCCATAGAGCCGACTTGCACCGACGTGGCTTAACCGACTCTCAAATCGAAGCTGGACTATTTCGTTCTGTCGAACCCTGGCAGAAGCTCGATGAGGAAGTTAGCCACAGGCTAGCTGGTGTTAATATTACGGGTCGTGGACTAACTAACTCCCACTCCGGTTATCTGTGCCCGATTTGGAACCCTCAAGGGCTCTTAATTGGATGGCAATTGCGCTTAGACAAAACTGAAGACGGCGGCAAGTACCGCTGGGCCACGAGTGCAAGTAAAAAGCGACCTCAGGGACCGAGAGCCCATTTAACCAATGGCGAGTTACCGCTTACCTGTTGCCGTCCCCTTGAGGGAAAACCCCAAATCCAGACAATTGGACTTATTGAAGGCGTCGGACCCAAACCGTTCATCACCGCTCAGTTGCGATCGCAAATTATCATCGGGGCGGCTGGGGGAAACTTCGCTGTCAGTCAAGAAACACTAAAAGCTTACCTCGATGCCTTATCAGCCGAACTGGGGACACGGCAGCTCACCCTCTATCCCGATGCTGGTGCCATCAGTAACAGCCATGTCATGCGACAATATCGGCGGCTTAAACAGCTGGTTACTCGCTGGGGCTACACGCTCCGCGTGGCATGGTGGAATCAAGTCTATAAAAATGCAGATTTAGATGCCGACGAACTGCTGGCAGCAGGCAGAGGAGAGGAGATTGAAGAAATTACCTGGTCTCAGTTCGAGCAGATCGCCTATAACCCTAATCGAATTTACCAGGAAATCCTCAATCTTTTCCAAACCGCGAAGGTATTCATCAAGCGCAGCGTTGTTGGCTTTGGCAAAGTCCCGCGCAAGGGATTGCAACCCTTACAAAAACCTACTTCGGTTAATAGAAATCAGCCAGTTCAATCCAAGACTCCCGAACCAAAAACAGGCACTGTCAGCTATGTTCCCGGTCAGCTACCGACGCTTCAAGAGTATCAGGACATGGATTATCCCAAGATAATTTTCAAAGATGGGCAGCGCCTGCTCCTCTGGCAAGAAGCCGTAACGAAAGGTTGGAAGCATATCTTAGATAAGTCAGCACCGGGGCTGGGTAAATCGCACGGCGCAGGGATTGCCTTACCTGATGCCTTTGCAGTGGAAAAGCTGTGGTATTTTGCCCTAGACCACCGGAATCCCACCACTGGTGTCATTGAGCAGAACTACACGGATTTGCCCGTGCGAAATGCTGGCATGAAGATTGACCCTAGCCGTAAAACACCGCTAGGAAACAACGTTGTGGTATGGCCCAAGCCAGGTGAGGAACCCGACACCCAAGGGAACTGCCATAGAGCACCGTTGTTTGCACTGATGCGAGACAACAATATCAAAGGGGCTGAGAGTTCGCAAGAGTCACCTATATGTACTGGTTGCAAGCTGAACAATCTTTGCAAGGGTTCATCTGGAGCGGGGTACGGATTTAGGAACCAACGCAAAAATGCGCTCTCATCATCTCGCAATCGCGCTCACCCCGACTCAGCACCCACGCCGATTGAGTTCCCTTATGAGAAAAGTGGGGCTTTCTGGGATGAAGCCGGAACGCTGATTCAGCCGATGGAAAGCGTCACGGCTACCCTTGCGGATTTTGAACGGGTAATGGGGGAACTGGAACGCAAAGCACCGGAGTTACATTCGTTGCTCAAACCGCTGGCGCTTGCACTTACACCTCTGTTTAACCAACAGCTCAAGCCTTCCTCTCGGTATGGCTTTGATGATGCGGCTATCCGGGCGCTGCTACCTGAAAAGCCAGAAAACCTGACACAGATTATCCAGCAGTTAGAGGCAATTTTACAGCCCGACTTCGACTTCATCCATCAACCCGACAGCATTGATTTTGATAAAAGTATTTCTCGTGGGATGCGTCGGCTGGTGCGAGAGCATTTTGCTAAAAACGCTTATCGGGAAGCTGCAACCGGACTGGAAAACGTTCTCCTTAACTGGTTCATACCATTCCTTAAGGTTTGGAATGGCTTTCCCGGAGCGCTGCGGTGCGAATTCGGTCGATTAACCATTTTCAGCAGAAGCACTCGTCACACGGATGTGATTAAGTCATTGAAGTTTAACATCTATCTCGACGGGACGATATCAGCGGAACGGTTGGGGCTGCTTTTGGACATCGCTCCAGAAGAAATCCTGGTGATTGAACAACGGCATCCCGCTCGCAACAATCTCAGAATTGTTCAGATCGCTGGAATGGGCAAATTGGGCAAAGAGCGGTCTAATGGACTTCAAGTACGGGTGCAAGCGCTGAGGACTGAGTTATTACGGCGTCACCCTAACATTGCCTTTGGCGACTGGAAAGCTCAAGCAGATGAAGGGGACGGGCAATGGTTTGTCAATCTGCGCGGCTCAAATGAATTCCAAAATCGCTCTGCCCTAGCTGTATTTGGCATCCCCTACCAGAACATTGGTTATCTCCAAGCCCTCTACCAGACACTTACAGGCTGTTATAGCGAGCTGAATGAAGAATTACCCTGTGAAGGCTTACAGCGCTTTATAGATGCTCATGTAGAGGCAGATATAGAACAAGCGATGGAGAGGTTGCGATCGCTTATTCGCCAAGAGGAGCAACTTACTTTCTACTTTGTGGGTGACTATGACTTGAGTTTTTTGGGTGTGCCTGTCGAGCAGGTAGAAGCTTTTCTGATTGCTCCTGAAGCTGGCACGGCTGCTCAAATCACCCGCTGGAAAATTCAGGAGGCTTTTGGACAGCTAACCGTAAGCGGGGAGAAAATCACCCAAGATAAACTGGCGCTTGAAGCCAACATCACCCAAGGGAGATTGAGCCAGATTGCGGCTCAGTTTGGGGGTTGGAAAGTCCTCAGAAAAATATTAGTAGCACTATTAGATGGCTTTAATAGCGCGACTAATAATTTTTCGGGTTTGTCTAAGGAAGAGAAATGGCTGGCCCAAACTTACTTACCCCTTATTGTTAATGAGACGCACTCGGAGGCACTCTCCGAAATTGGAATTACTGTGAAAGCCTATGGGATTAAAGGCTTTTTGAGGATTTTTCAGTCTTCTCCCCTTCCAACTCAAATTCGATTGTTGAGCCGAATACTTGAGGTGATGCCACAGGAAATGCGACAGGAATTGAGGGCGGTGGCGATGGGGAGTTCTTGAAGCTTTTCGATGGAACTAAATATTCCTTTGAATCATTAATTATTCAATCCCTCAAGCTTCAATGTGTAAGGCGGTAATATTTTCTCTTCCCCATTTTTTAAAAACGCCTTAACTGATATATCAAAGTACCAATATCCACCAGCATTAAGAGCAAATTGATTGTCTGGTGTACATATTTTTTCACTGGGTCTGGAAAAGTTTCGTGTAATGTATATTGAACACAAGACAACAGAAAGGGTCATCACCGCTCACCAAAAAGCTTCGCCAAATGCCCCCCTTGCTGTGGAGCTATTTGCGGGAGTAGGGGGGTTCTCCCTCGGCATGAAAGCGGCTGGCATAGATGTTGCGTTAGCGATTGATTCGGACGAACAGACTCTCGCTACCTACTCTCAAAACTTTCCCAAAACGTCCACCCTATGTGCTGATGTGCAAGAGCTGAAGGGACTTGAGATTCGCCGTCTTCTTGAGGTAGCCCAGAATCAACAGGGTAGAGAGTGGGATGGGAAAATTGGTCTAGTCTTTGGAGGGCCTCCCTGTCAGGGTTTATCCAGAATTGGCAAACGGGATGTGGATGACCCCCGCAATCAACTAATTGCCCATTTCTGTCGCCTGGTCGAAGAACTTCAGCCTACTGCTTTTGTTCTGGAAAACGTTCCCGACTTGCTGCTGCCCAAATACGCAGGTTTAATCGAACCTTTCCTGCAACAGTTACAACAGGCAGGATACAACACCTGGACTTGGGTTCTAAATGCCTTAGACTACGGAGTCCCTCAAAGTCGAAAACGGGTCTTTGTTGGAGGAATTCTCCACCAATTTTCTCCCTTGTTGCCAACAACAGCATCTCACGCTGTCACTGTAAGGGAGGCGATTAGGGACTTAACATTTTTATCAGAAGAGGCGTTTCCCCAACTCTTCGATACTGATGAATTGCAACTAGACTTGAAGCAACCAACTCTGGAAGCCCAGCCTTCCGAGTACATACTTAAGCTCGAACAGGTATTCCCTTCACCACCCACAACTAATCCTCACCTACTCACGGGCTGTTGCCTCACCCGTCACACACCTTCAGTTATTGAACGATTCAAGGCTACCGCACCGGGAACGAAAGAGCCTAAAAGCCGTTTTTACCGCCTTAAGTGGGACGGAGTTGCCCGAACTTTGAGAGCAGGAACGGGAAGCGACAAGGGACGGCACACCGCGGCGCGTCCGATTCACCCCACCCAGGCCAGAGTAGTCACAGTCCGCGAGGCGGCTCGCCTGTCCTCTTTCCCGGATTGGTTCCGTTTTCACCGGACGATTTGGCGAGGTATGAGACAAGTTGGGAATGCCGTGCCACCCCTGTTGGCGCTGGCGGTGGGGGAAGTGGTTTATCAATGTCTGACACAACTAGAGGGTGCAACAGCAATGGAGACAGCGACTTTAACTGGCGCGATCGCCTCTGGCACTGCGCCTCGCGCGATTGCCTCTGGCACTGCGCGAGGCGCAATCGCAGACATATCGCCCACTCAAAAGCTTACTCCGGGTGAACATCAATTAGACCCCAAACTCCTCAAACCCCACCCGCGCAATGCTTCTCTCTATGGCGAGGATGAAAGCGTTTCGGACTTGGTGGAATTGATTGGCAACTCCAACTGGCTCAAGCCGCTAGTAGTTACTCCTGACTTCACCATTATTAGCGGTCATCGGCGCTGGAAAGCAGCCCTTGGGTTAGGTTGGTTGAGCATCCCCGTGGTTGTTAGGGAGTTCAAGGACGCTCTTGCCTCTCTAGAAGCGCTGCTGCTGGAGAATGCTACCAGGGAAAAAACCATTGAGCAGAAGGTGAGGGAAGCTGCCTTATGGAATGAAATCGAGCAGGAAAGTGCAAAACTTCGACAAGGAACCCGTCGAGACATCCAGGAAAATTTTCCTGGATGTTGCGATCAATTTGGGCAGTCTCGCGATCGCGTGGCACAACGAGTGGGGTTGGGTTCGGGGAAAACTTACTCTAAAGCAGCTATTGTGGTTGAGGAGATTGATGAAGCCCTTAAAGGCGGACACCTTGCTCGCGCCGTAGGATTGCGAAGTGTTTTAAATCACCAGAGTGTAGACGGGGCTTTCAAGCTGACTCAAAAACCTGTTGCCCAGAGCGACCCGATTTTAGAATTAATTGCTAGTGGAGAGGTTCGCACGAGCAAGCAAGCCCAGTTGTTGCTAAAGAATCGGCAACGATTAAAAGAGCGATCGCTCCTTTTTCCTCCACAAGACGAGTATGACTTGTCCAACTTGCTTTCACATCATCTCACGCTAGAGCCAGGGGGTCTTGTAGAGATTTACGCACCAGAACTTTCTGGCTGGCATCAGCGCCCTGCTCGTATAGAATCGGTGGGTGAGAAGGGGTGTAAGGTGTGGAAGCGAAATGTTCAGACGATGGAGATGGAACTACGCAGCTTTCCCCATGCCGATTTGACTCCTCTCCCTTTATCAGAAGTGCCGTCCCTTCTTGAAATTGACTCACGCATAAAGGCATTGTACCGAGTAGGAGGCCTAGACCCGTTTGACCGATGCATTTTACAGTCGCTAGAGCATTGCGTAAATTTGACTCCAACTGAACGGGAATATCTCAACCAAATTGAGTTGAAATATCAGCAAGAACAACAATCAACCCAGAAGGGGCCAGGGAATGGGGAACGGGAAACGGTGAGGAGCGAAGCGTTCCCCGTTCCCTCGTTAAACCCGTCAGTACCTGATGTTACTCCCCTACATGAACACTCAATACCTGTTAGCTCTCCTCATGAATGTCGAATCGAAACCTTTGACTTTCCTCTACCTCCAACACTCAACGAGATGATTCGCACAGCTAGAGGCGGTTGGCAAGCTTCGGCTAAAGAAAAGCGGGAGTGGACAGAACTAATTGCCTCTTACTGTAAAGGAGCGTATCAGTTTCAAGGAAAAATTTGGCTGGAGTATGTATGGC
>NZ_JACJON010000012.1 GCF_014695585.1 Microcoleus sp. FACHB-831
TGGTTTCCGATTAAGAATCGAGTCAGAAAATCCCTTGGAACTATCGAAGATTTCCGTGAACGAGTAGATACAGCCGTTCGCCTAACGTCCTAACCTATACTTCGGCTGCTATATTGATAATACTTAAGCATAAAATTTTCTACTTATGCTTACACTGCCTTGGCACAATCAAGCAATTGCAGCCGATGTAGGCGATCGCTCAGAGCTGGTGAAACCAGCTCGCTCTAAAATAATTTGCTTGTAGCAATAACCCAGAAATTATAGATATAGATTATTTGATATCGATTCGGCTCAACCAGCAATAGCAACAGGCTTGCAGGCTGAAGCCGAAACACTTAGGATACCGATGTCTGGATGGTTAGGCACTAAATCGAGCCGCTGCTAATTCTGAGTTGCGTTCAAACGGTTAATATTGAACCCCCCCCTTAATTAAGAGGGGAAGGAAGGGTTCTGGTGCGTCTGAATAGAACGGGATTATAAAACCAAGGCAAGATTAAGCAGCGCTCCGCCCATCTTACTCAGACTCTTCTTCCTCTTCAGTTTCAGAAGGATATACAAAGCTCTTAGCACGCCCGCTTAAAATAGACTTGCCCAGCGAGAGAGCTTTTTGAGCTTCAACCGCAGCCTTGCGCTTCCAGTTAGCTTTACGCTGATCGCGTTTGGATTTTGATGTTTTCTTCTTAGGAACAGCCATGATAGTCAGTTAGGCGATTTTTGACAATCCTTTTATTGTATGCCATTCGCTAAGTGGTTAGGCCGAAAATATGACTTCTACGGTAATGGGCTTTAACGACTGCTCGAAGGTAACGTATTGCTTGTCCCAGGTAGCTGGGCAGGTTGTTGACCTGCCGGAGGAGAACTTCCCTGGCCTGGAGATTGCTGACCTGCCGGAGGAGAACTTCCCTGGCCTGGAGATTGCTGGCCTGCCGGAGGAGAACTTCCCTGGCCTGGAGATTGCTGACCTGCCGGAGGAGAAGTCTGGCCTGGGCTAGCGTTACCAGGCTGCTGACCAGGGTTAGCATTACCGTTACCAGGCTGCTGGCCAGGGTTAGCATTACCGTTACCAGGTTGCTGACCAGGGTTAGCATTACCGGGTGGCAAATTTGGAAGAGTATTGCCCGATGGCTGAGGAAGGGGGGCCACTGGGACAAGTGGTTCAGCCCCGCGATTGCGGGCTGGCGCTTGTCCTGGCGGAGGCGTTGTTGTGGCGGGCGGCTGCGCTGGAGCGGTTGGAGTTGCAGGCTGGCCACCGGGGGACGCAATGGTTTCCTCAAACTTAAGTAAAGATTTAGCATTGGGGAAGTATTTTGCCCAGCTTTGGGGGTCGGGGCGACTTCTCCAAGCTTGCCGACTGACTTGCAAAGCCATTATCGGGGCGATCGCGCCCTCCTGATTTTGTGCAAGTACGGTTACAGCAACATCGGTTACTAATATGTCTCGGTCGAAGCTGCGCTGTGCTGCTGCTCTGGCGATCGCCTCTGCCCGACGCAGCATGGTTTCATATGATTCACCAGGCTGACGGTTTATAGCAACATTTGACCTCGCGGTATAGGCTGTGGCTATATTCGGTGCGATCGCGCTTTCTATAACCCAAGAGACTCCTCCCAAACCCAGG
Source organism: Microcoleus sp. FACHB-831 (assembly GCF_014695585.1). Taxonomy (NCBI): domain Bacteria; kingdom Bacillati; phylum Cyanobacteriota; class Cyanophyceae; order Oscillatoriales; family Microcoleaceae; genus Microcoleus; species Microcoleus sp. FACHB-831. The sequence continues at coordinate 1,616 of NZ_JACJON010000012.1, forward strand.
ACAGCCACTAAACTCGCAGGCGCTATGCGTGAAATTGCTGCTCTGGACATCAGCCTTGCCGCCTGCAAACCAATAGCTAACATTCGCTGGAAATTTGTTGAATTAGATTCCCGCATGGTGGCAACTTGCTCCCTGGTTACAGCCTGTAATTACCAGATTTTTAATATTTATTATCCAAGACTTAGGCATTTTGCTTTAGGCTGACACCAGGAAATCGTTTTTTCTACAACAGACGCTATTTGCCGCGCCCTTTTTAGAAAATACGCGATTTTGCTTGCCTTTGAGACAGGAGTAAATACAATCCCTAATACTAAAATTAGCCTTGATGTAAAGCCAAAATGCTTTATTCCTATTATGCTTAAAGATAATCTTCCTTCCGAGGGATTAAATCACCCTAATGGCGGAAAATATCCTTAAACTGTAGACTGATTTTGGCTACGAGAAACTCGCTTTTAACCAAAATTGGGCAGTGGCAACAGCGAGTGCTATCCACTTTGGCTTGTAGATGGTATTTTGGTGACACATGCTAAAAGCGTGAGGCGCTTTAGCTATGAGGCGAGCATAGTGAATTAACAACTTGCCACCAAGCTAAGAACTCTGTATTGACAGATGGACACCGATTATGGCTAACCAGGCTTGCATTGCAATTGGCATAAATCAATATCAGTTTTTCCAGCCTTTGGGCTATGCCCAAGCAGATGCACAGGCGGTGTGGCAGTTTCTAGTTGAAGAAGCTGGCTGGCCGCAGGATCGGTGTCTGCTGTTAACAGACACATCACCACCAACGGGCGCTCGCTCAACAATACCCACCAAGGAAAACATTTTGGGTGTTGTTGAGAATTTTGCCTATGAGTCGGTCATTGCGGGAGATTTGCTCTGGGTATTTTTCAGCGGCTACGGGGTGACTCTCGAAGGAGAGGATTACTTAATGCCCATAGATGGCAACCCAGCCTCTATTCCGGAAACAGGGATACCAGTGCGATCGCTGTTTGAGCCGCTCAAAGATCGAGGCGCGTCACCAGTGTTGGTGTTTCTAGATATAAACCGCAGCCAAAGCGCTCAAGTGGGTGTGGCGGTTGGGGCGCAGACAGTAGATTTGGCGACCAAGCTAGGAATTAGCACCATCCTTTCGTGTCAACTAGACCAGTTTTCCCACGAGGCTGCCTCTCTGGGGCACGGATTGTTTACAGTGGGACTGCTAGAAGCGCTGCGCGAAAATTCACAAATCACTCTGGCAAGTCTAGAAAGAGCGCTGCGCGATCGCGTGCCGAGTTTAAGCGAACACCACTGGCAACCCATTCAAACCCCTTTGATCGTGGCATCTTCCCCAGAAGCCAGCGAACAGCTTATTTTGTACCCTCCTCACAACATAGAAGAGGTTAACAACGGGGAAAATCCTTTCATTTACCAAGCAGATGCCGTCGGTGATAGTGCGGCTGGTGCAAACAACTCTCATATATCGTCGGTGCTAATCGCCGAGGCACCGCAGACATCAAACAGGACGATTGCAGTGACCAACGGACAACAACCAACCAACCCCAACAACCAGAGTGGCGAGACAGAACCCAAGCCCCCGGCATCGGTTCCCCCAGCCGCCGAGACAAAGCCCGCACCAGAAACCGATGACACCCCGACTTGGACAGAGACGTTAGTTTGGGCCGGGGGTGCGGCGCTGTTAATACTGTTGATGATCGGTGGAGTATTTCTTCGCAACCAGGAAGCCTTTATCGGCGGGTTGAAGCCGCAACCAGGGGCAAATCGGACAGCAGTAAATAAGGCATCAACAACTACCGCTAAGGAAGATAAAAAGCCCCAAGCGTCAAGCGAGGCAAAAAAACCAACTAAGCAGGTAGGGGCATCAACGCTTCAGGCAGTAAAACCTTCCAAACAAACGACTACAAAAGCAACGTCCGTAGCATCAAAACCCCCAGCAGCACAAAATAAGGCTGCGGGACAGGCAAACAAATCCGCGTTGGATAAGGCAAGAAGTCTGATAAAACCAAACCAGGCATCTGGTTACAGTCAGGCGATCGTTATTGCCCAAAAAATTCCCTCTAAAGACCCCCAGTACAACCAGGCAAAGAAGGAAATTGATGGCTGGAGTCAGAAGATTCTGGATATAGCCAATGCGCGTGCCAAACAGGGTAATTACACAGAAGCTGTTAGTGCTGCCCAACTGGTTCCCACAAATGTGAACGTTAGTGGAAAAGCTAAAGACGCGATTCAAGATTGGAAAGAGCAAGCCAATCAGCAGCGGACAAACCAAACCGTCTTGCGGGCAGCAAAAGGGTTAATTCGCCCCAACCAGGCTTCTTCTTACAGCGATGCGATCGCTACCGCTAGTAAAATCCAGCAAGGTGAAGCGGGTTATGGAGAAGCCCAGAAGGTAATGGGCGAATGGAGCAAAACAATTTATCAGCTTGCCCAGTCTCGCGCCTCTAAGGGTCAATTTAAGGAAGCAATTCAAACGGCATCCTTAGTCCCAGAAAACACAACGTCGTATCAGGAATCGCAAAAAGCGATCGCGCTTTGGAAAGGAAAAACTAAAAAGTAACAGTTAGGAAGTAGTAAATATGACCGCTGAATTCATACTTACTACTTCCTAATTCAGCATTTAACTAATAGGAATCTCAATCAAAAATTCAGTCCCCTTACCCGGTTCGGAAATACACTTGAACGAACCGCCATGTTTTTCGACTACAATCTGATAGCTGATTGACAGCCCCAAACCCGTTCCCTTGCCTATAGGCTTGGTAGTGAAAAACGGGTCAAAAATTTGCCTTTTCACCGCTTCAGGCATACCACCACCATTATCAGCAATTTGAATCACGGCATAAGAGGAGTGAGTTAATTGCGGCGAGGTCGCGATCGCCCCAGCCTCACCCCTAACATGAGTACGGATGGTTATTTGACTGGGGGAATCGGCAATTTCTTCGGACTTTAACGTAGCTCCTCCGCAGGAAGCTCGCTCTTCATCCCGTTGCTCAAGCGCATCAATCGCGTTGCTAATGACGTTCATAAATACCTGATTCAACTGTCCGGCATAGCACTCCACTGGAGGCAAATCGCTATATTCTTTAACTACAGCGATTCCTGGAGAGTTTGACTTCCCTTTCAGGCGATGTTGCAATATCAACAGAGTACTGTCTAACCCCTCGTGGATGTCTACAGGCTTCCTTTCTGCTTGGTCTAGGCGAGAAAAATTACGCAACGACAGCACGAGTTGACGGATGCGGTCAGCTCCCACTTTCATTGATACCAGGAGCTTGGGTAAATCCTCAGCAAGAAACTCTAAATCAATCGTATCGGCAAGCTCGGCAATCTCAGGATATGGATTGGGATAATGGCGCTGGTAAAGTTGCAGCAGTTCGAGCAAATCTTGGGCGTATTGACCCGCGTAGGAGAGATTGCCATAAATGAAATTGACCGGGTTGTTAATTTCGTGGGCAACGCCAGCTACTAACTGCCCCAAACTGGACATTTTTTCTGTCTGAATCAGTTTGGCTTGGGTTTGCTTTAGATCCTCCAAGGCATTAGCGAGTTGTTCTGCTTGCTGCTGGGTTTGTGTAAGTAATTCCGCTTGCTGAATGGCGACGCCCAACTGAGTGGCAATTTGGGTGGCGAAATCAATTTCCGTTTCCTCCCAGTGTCGCGGCGCACAACATTGGTGAACGCACAGCAAACCCCAAAGACAGTCACCTTTTAGCAGCGGCATCACCAGGTTAGCGCGGATTTGAAATTTCTCTAAAAGCTGGATGTGACAATCGCTCAAGCCTGCGTTGTAGATGTCAGCAACCGCCTGAATCCGGCCTTTATGATAGTCGGGGGCATACCTCTCGCCAAAACAATGGTCGTGAATTTTCACAGCTAACATCGAGTTAAAGCCAACTCTGACATCTTCAGAAACCAACTCACCATCATCGTATCCACAGTCAGGATAGAAGCGAAATATCCCTACACGATCGGCACCCAAAAGTTGCCGCAATTCAGTAGCCGTGGCTGTGAAGATGGTATCGATGTTAAGGGATTCGCGGATTTTGCTAACGACGCTAAACAAAGCTTTCTGCTGTTTCCAGGCACGCTCTAGCTGGCTGGCTCTTTCCTTTTCCTCCGCTTCAGCAAGTCGGCTTTGTTTGTACAGTTCGGCTTGCTGAATTGCGATCGCTGCTTGAGCCGCCAGTTGTTGCAGTAAATCAATTTCAAAAGCCTGCCAAACCCTGGTCGCCCGACACTCATGGGCAACAAGCAGCCCCCATAGTTCCGAACCCATCCTAATCGGTACGATCAGGTTGGCTTGCACTTGCATATTCTCTAAAAACTCTTGATGACAGGGGGTAAGACCTGCCCAAGATACATCGTTAATTACCCGCACTCTGCCTTGGCTGTACTGTACGGCATACTCGTCTGGAAAGCAGTCCTCTGGCTCTGTCAAGCCTAAAACTGATAGCCAGTTGCCATTTACGGCTTCAACAACTACCTTGCCGTGCCATTTTTTGGTGAACTGGTAAATTATCACCCGATCTGTGTTTAGCAGTTTGCGGACTTCTTGCACGATGGTTTGCAGGATTGTTTGCAAGTCCAGCGTGCTGCGAATTTGGTCTAGTACCTTGCTTAACAACCTGGCCAACTGCAAAGACTGTTGCAACTGGGCGGTGCGGTCTTGGACTTGACGCTCTAGGCTTGTATTGAGCAGATCGACCTGTTCGTAAAGCTGATGTTGTTGAATGGCCATCGAGAAGTTATTGCCAAGAGCTTTAGCCTGTTCGATTTCTTCCCTTATCCACTCAATGCTCTGGCCTTTTTTGAGATGCTGCCATGCCTCAAAAGAGTTACGGGGTTGCAGTTGTCGCCGATCGGGATCGATGCGTCCAGCCCACAAAGTTTCTGTTTCAATTTCATCGCGAAAAACACTTAGAAATCCAATAAAGTGTTGGCGATAGAGCAAGGGTACAACCAGTAACCCCCGAATCTGTGTAGATCGAAACTCTGCGGCTATAACTCGCAGTAATGGTTCTTTATATAAATCGGCGATCGCCTTGATGCTATTGCCGTCAGTTTCGCTTGGCTTAAAGTATTGCTGCCATATGGGGTTCTCTTCTATATGGGAATTTCTCTCGGGATTAGCTAATACTGGTTGAGCGCCCCAGGTGAAAAGTGTTGCCGCTCGGCTCGCGCCGCTAGGCGCTAGATAAAGTCTGCCACCCGAACCTTTAAAGGCGGCGACTGTTTCGCCTAGAGCTTCTTCGAGTTGCATTGTTGGCAGAGTATGCAGCAGCGTAGCTACTCGATTAATGGTGGCTTCGCGTTGAGCTTGTTCGCGGGCTTGCTTGAGTAGATTTGACTGCGCGATCGCTATTGATACTTGATCTGCAACTAGCTGGACGATTTGCACTTCTCGTTCCGAAACGGCTCGTTGTTGCGCGTGGTGAGACACCAATAGCCCCCACAGTTCCGATGTGGTTTGGGGATTAGGGTTTGTTGATTGAGTAACTTCTAAGTTACCCGTTGCCTCTTTGCTACTGGGGTTATGCACAATTGGCACTACCAAGGAAGATTGCACGCCCATTGCTGTTAAATATTCAACATGGCATGAATCTACAGACCGATAGTTGATAGTTTGCTCGTTAGCTAAAATTTCCCCAGAACCCTGCCAATCCAGCACTGAGAAACCAATTTGGCCGCCTGAAACATCCACAATAGAACGCAGACCAGCAGTTAGGTACAGTTCGCGAATGCGGAGGGGGATGTCATCGGCTGGAAAATTTAGCCCCTTCAGCGACGGTAAGCGCTTGCCATAAATTGATTCAGCAATCACTTCTCCGCTGGCATCGGCATTAAATCTATAGACCATAACCCGATCTGTTCCCAGCAACGAGCGGACTTCTGCAACGGTTGCTGTCAAAATTTCTTGCAATTCTAAAGATTGACGAATCCGGTTAGTGATTCTGTGTAGCAATCCTTCTTGGTCTAGGTCTGGCTGTTTTTCTTGTTTGTTATCCGTAGAATTCATTCCCTTTATCCACCGCACTTATGTATTCAATATGAATGTTTCGTGTTATCCGTCTATTCTCCGCTTAAAAGATGTTTCCGTACATTCGTGAAAATATGCAATCTTTTAAAAATTTAACTCTTATTGGAGCTTTTAATAATCATTCTTAGTATAAAATCCTTTAATACCCACCGTACACAATCAATCAGTAATGGACAATTATTTACTGGTTGACAAGACAAAAAATAGCCTTGCACAAGGTTAATTAAATTAAATTTAAGATGTCAGGAGGAGGAAAATCTAGCTGTACTATCTACAATCTAGTTTACTAAAAATAAAAACCAATTGTCCAAAAGGGGGATCGCATAGAAGGTAAAGCTGTCGGGAGCATCCCAATTTGGCTAAAACATCAAATAGCTAGCATTCCATTAAGGTAAGCACAACGCACAGAAAGCACTTGATTAACATTTTTAGCTTTCCACTGTGCCCCAGTTATCTTCATCCGAGTGCCGAGAAGTTTGATAGCAGATTCTACCGCGCCTGATCCCACAGAACAGATTTGCTCGGCTTGACAATAGCTGTAGTTGACAATTCTCAAGCGGTGTCGCTCAAGATAGGTACAGAAATTCTTTGCCTGCTTACCCAAGCAATGGGTAAACAAAGCCTGGGCTGCCTCTACTTGCCCTTGCCACAATAAAGTTTCGGCTTTTTTGAGCCGTTTGACGGAACCACCAACTTTGTAGAGATTTTCTTTGAGATGAAACCAGTCTAAAATTTCCCACCTTTGGTTGGCGAGCGCAAATTCTTTAATTAAATTCCATACTCCATCATGGCCGTCTCCTAAACATACGAGTGGGTTGACTAGCGGCTGGCTATTAACGTAATCAATCAATGATTGGTTCGAGTCAAAAAATGCACCATAATAAATGCCTTGTAAACGCACAGCTTTGTAGTCTCGCCAATAACTACCTTCAGTAGGCTTTCCCCGTAGTCTCACTTTTCCCCCGTCCACGCTTACTTCTGATACAGCTTGAAGTGCTTGTGGCAGGGGCAAATCTTGCCGCAGCACCAGCCTCTGTTGAGTCGAATGACCCACTTTGACCCCCGTCAACGCCTCTATTTCGACTTCTGCATTTTGGTATGACTCGTTTGCAGATAGTCGTAGACAACACTTCTCCAACAAAGGACTGAGTTGATTATGTGACTTCAACCCTAATCTTTGTGCCTGCGATCGCTCTCAGCTTCAGTACCCCCACACAGCTTTTTACTTTTCGGACTTTTCCTGTTTTAGTTCCCGTTGCTTGTTCGATAAAAAAAGGGCAATTTCGGGGCTAACCTTTTCTAACATTTGGGCTCGGACTGTTTTTTCAATGCTTTCTAGGTCGGTCAGCGTACTTTTGTCAGTCTGTTCATATAGCAACGTCGCGAGTTCTTTTAGGCAAGCTTTTAGACGTGCTTGTTTTTCAGGAATCATATTTTACACGCTCGGCTTGAGTATTCTCTTAGATTCTCTCAAGAATTGGTATATTTGCCTGCATTGGGATGCTCCCAAGCTGTCTAGGCGGGGGTTAGGGTCTATAATACGCTCAAAATCAGGCAAGGGCGATCGCATTTGCTAAAAACCCAATATCACAAAATAAATGATTTTGTATGTATTTATAATTATCACCTTCTAGGTGTATAACCCAAAGAAAAGCCTGTTGCGTAATTGCCTGCGCTAGCAACCCACGATGCAGGTAGCGCATGGAACTAAAACAAAACTCTAATTTTTACTCAGGTGTTCGCGGATTTGTTGACGGACGCTCATTAGAATTTGGCCTAGCTGATTTCGGCCAGTTTTATCTACGCCACAGCCCCAGTAGTAATCAGTAGGGGAGTCCTCCACAATCTCGCGATCGCCCGTGCTGATGAGAATGGCTTGAATGTCTTTGTGGGTGAGAAACTTGATGAGAACTGCTTCTTGCATGATCGGGGCTTTTACCTGTTCCCAGTCGGGACGGATAATCTTTGTGCAATCGCGTCCCAGTGCGGCGGCTTCTTGGGGAGTTTTGGCTCTAGCGATCGCGGCGCTTAAAGCTTCATCCGGACTTCCCACAAATTTTTGCGCTTGATAGTAATGCTCCACCGTCTGCCAGTCTTTACCCCCAAGGCAAATTCCGTGAGGAGAAAAGTTGGAAAAACAGCCGTAGGGATCGTTTACTTTGTAGAAGTAGATTGTCATCTAGGTAGCGAGTATGATGGCGGGAGTGGAGCAGGCAAGTAGGCGGCGTGGCTGTGGGCTGAATTTAATAGTTTATACTTCATAGTTCATACTGATACTTTTCGCTAAATCAAAAGTCAAGAATCGGGCGGCTCAATTCGCATATCGCTCCGCCTTCGAGCCAAACCTTTAGAAGTGATCAAGCTAAGAACTCAACACGCAATACTTTATGTCAGCAGATGCATTTGAAAAAACTAACCTCGGTTGGCAGGTGCAGCAACTCCAGCAGCAGTTAGGGGAGTGGATGGAACTGACGTTCTCTCCAACGCAACGCAAAGGCTGGGATAAATCCCCGTTTTCCTGGTTAGATAATTTGTCATTGCCCGACTGGTTGCCCAAAGTCTTCTTGTGGTTAGCGATCGGGTTGTTGGTAGCCTGGATCGCTTGGCAGCTGTGGCAAGCATGGGGTTATTCTCTGAGTTCTTTTCGCTTAAGACAGAGAAATTCTGCCTCAAAACCAAGGCAAGAGGCAGCTATTGAGCGATCGCTGTCAGATTGGCTGCGCCTCGCTCAGGATTTTTATCGACAGGGAAACTACCGCGAAGCTTGTAGAGCAATTTATATGGCTATGTTACAGCGCTTAAATGACACTGGAATTGCCCCGCACGAACCCAGCCGCACCGATGGCGAGTATCTCCAAATAACCCAGCAATTTCCCCCAGAGATATCGTATCAAACTTTACTTACAGTTCACGAGCAGCTTTGTTTTGGCAATGCCGAAATATCGTCGGTAGATTTCGATCGGTGTCAGCAGGCATATAACGAAATTGATAGTAATGAATAAACAAGAAATTGCCCATTGTTAATCATTAGTTAAAAGCTATAAATTATAGGCTATAGATACGCGAATAACTATCTATTAATACTTTTTAATACTTATTAACTGGCGATAAAAATTATGAAAAAGCGTTGGTTGTGGCTGGGGGCGATCGCCCTGTGCGCGATAATTTTAATCACCATAGTGGCGGCTCCTAGTGGCAGCAGAATCACTAGGGGTTCTACTTACAGCCGCTCTCCCGACGGATATGGCGCTTGGTATGCCTTCATGGAAAAGCAAGGGACACCCGTTAAACGCTGGCAAAAGCCATTTAAGGATTTACCAGGAGTTACCAGCCAGCAAAGAACAACGGCTGTGGAACAGGGTAGCAATCCCAAATCCAACATCCAAAACCCAAAACTCAACTATCCCATTACCCTATTGCGCGTCAACAGTCAGCTGAGTAAGCAAGGGCTTAATAGCAACGAGGAAGAATGGATAAAGCAAGGCAATACTATGGTGATTTTGGGAGTTTTGCAACCCGTCACCAAAGCAGCATTTAGCACCCAGATGGAAGGGCTGGGTTATACAGACAGTATTAAAAACCTGCAACAAACATCCCAGTCTTACGGTACGGTAAAAATTGATACGCGGCGACGGCGGGCTAAATTACCAGAGGGTGAAAAACGCAATTTAGGCGATCGCTTCGGCGCTGTCGTATGGGAACAACAACTAGGTAAAGGGCGAGCAATCTACGCCACAACACCCTATCTTGCCGCCAATGCCTATCAGGATGAGCCAGGTAACTACAAATTTCTAGCCCAGCTAGTTACCCAAACTGGAAAATCGGTCTGGGTTGATGAATATATACACGGCTATAGAGATCAAAAAAACCGCCCGTATAGAAATCGCCAAGGCAAACTGGTGGAACAAGAAGAAAATTGGCTAGCTTACTTAAGCCAAACCCCCCTCGGTAGCCTGCTGGTGCAAGCAGGTGTTATCCTGCTGGTGCTAATTTGGGCTAGCAATCGACGATTTGGACCAGCGCAGACCCAAACAGCGATCGCTGTTGACAACAGCGAAGCATACATTCAAGCCCTCGCAGGCGTCTTGCAAAAAGCCAACAGCAGCGAATTTGTTTTAGAGGTAGTAGGCAAACAAGAACAGCTAGAACTGCAAAAGGCATTAGGACTGGGCACAGCACCAGTTGACGACCAGACGCTAATAAACGCTTGGGTACAGCAAAACGGACGCCCAGCAGCCGAATTGGAGCAAGTACTGCAACTACAATCTAAAAAGCGCCGAATTAGTAACCAAAGCTTGCTAACCTGGTTGGATAAATGGCAAAAAGTCCGCAGTTAGCGATCGCTAGTCTTTAGTCACGCTTGATGATTCATGGTTCATAGCAAGCAAAAATAAGCAACGGACAAAAGGCAAAGTACAACCAACAATGAACAATGAACAAATAAAAATAACAAAATTATGACCGAAGCTAACGATATATTGAATCGACTGGGGCAAGCTCTCAACCGAGTTGTCGTCGGTCAAGCCACTCTAGTACAGCAGCTATTGGTTGCATTGCTGGCTGGCGGTCATGTAATTTTGGAGGGCGTTCCGGGAACGGGAAAAACTCTCACAGTCAAAGTTTTAGCGCAGCTAGTGCAGGCAGAGTTTAGACGGGTTCAGCTAACACCGGATATTTTGCCATCTGATATTATCGGTACTAATATTTTCGACTTGAATACTCGCCAGTTTACGCTCAAAAAAGGCCCTATATTTACTCAAGTGTTGCTGGCTGATGAAATTAATCGGACACCGCCTAAAACTCAGTCCGCCCTACTCGAAGCGATGGAGGAACAGCAGGTAACGCTCGATGGCGAGAGCCTGCCTTTATCGCCACTATTTTGGGTTATTGCTACGCAAAACCCTCTGGAATTTGAGGGTACTTATCCTCTACCAGAAGCTCAGTTAGACAGGTTTTTATTCAAGCTAATTGTTGATTATCCTGACCCTGCTGCTGAAAAGCAAATGTTGCTCAATCGTCAAAGCGGATTTCAAGCAAAACGCGGGGATTTAGGGCGTCTTAAACCAATGGCGACAGTTGAGCAAATTTTGCAGGCTCGTCAGGAAGTCAGTGCTGTGGCGCTGTCAGATGCAGTACTGGATTATTTATTAGCTTTAGTGCAGCGCAGTCGCAAACATCCCGATCTCGCTTTGGGTGCATCTCCCCGTTCAGCTGTTGCTTGGCTGCAAACAAGCAAGGCTCATGCATGGCTGAATGGCAAAAATTATGTAACGCCAGATGATGTTAAGGCTGTGGCGCCTCCCTTGCTACGTCATCGACTAATCCTGAAACCTGAAGCACAGCTAGATGGTTTGCAGATTGAAAGTGTTATTTCCTCATTACTGAATCAAGTGCCAGTGCCAAGGTAATAGGAAATAAGGGGAGAGTTAGGAGTTGGAAGTTAAGAATTGCCTGAAAAATGGTTGGTCATACTAAATAGGTGATTGAAAATTTGTTTTGAACAGAAAACTACCCTGTTATCAACACAAATTTCCTCACTTTAAAGGCATTTTTAATAAATCTTTATTTATAGTATTGTTAACAGTGTTTATAAAGATACTTATAAATAATCCCCCCGCTAAAGATTTGGCCGATATGCCTTTGCAGTTGCACTACCAGCACCAGCATTATCGAAAAATGTAAATGGTAGAATGATGGCGATCGCGCAGCGGCGGAAATAGTCCAAACTAGCATTTGTCACACAAAAATCACATCAGGGGTTTTATATCCTGGAAAATGAAAGGAATCGAGCCAGGAAACCGGAAGCACCGTTGAATTATCCAGCAAAATAGGAAGAAATAGTTTACCCATGAGCGAGCAACTGGAGTTGAAAACACCCGCAAATACTAGCCTACCGTTGATAACAGAGCGATCGCTCGTAAATCAGATTATGGAAGCGCGGCTCAATACGCGCATATTTCCTCGCGGGGAAATAATCATGCCTTGCGTGCCAGCTTTTCTGGAAAATTACGTCCAGCGGTTGGAAAAGTTATTTGATTCTTTAGGCAAAAGATTTACACCAGAAGAAATGACCCATCTGCGGGGTATCTTAGAACCTAAACTGCAACAGGGCTTTGCACTTAGCCCGCATTCAAATATAGTATTTCGCTATGAGCCAAATAAACCCCCTGCGTTAGGCATTTCTTACAACGTAGGCGTAGCAACTTCTTCAGTTGCCGATCAGTACAATAGTTGGGTAGAAACTAGAGAACCCCCCTTATTTGGCAGTCATCCAGATGCTAAAGTTATGGACGTTGCAGCCAAAATAGAGGGAAGCCCTGCGAAGGTAAAGATTTTAGACGTGGGCGCAGGAACGGGCAGAAACACGCTACCACTCGCGAGATTGGGTTATAAACTTGAGGTGTTAGAACTTACCCCTGCCTTTGTTGAGCAATTGCAAAAGGCAGCAGAGGAAGAGAATTTAACAGTGAAAGCCATGCAAGGAGATATTTTAGATCCTTTAGTGCGGCTGCGCCCATCTAATTATCAATTAGTGATTTGTGTAGAAGTCGTTGCATCTCATTTTAGAGATGCGGATCAGCTGCGATTGTTGCTAGCAAAAATGTGCGATTACCTCTGCAAAGGGGGGTTATTCTTGTTCAGCGCATTTATAGCAGTTGATGGATACGATCCAGATCAAATTGTGAGAGAAATGTCACAAATAGTCTGGTCTACAATATTTACAAATGCGGAGTTAAACTCGGCGCTGGAGGATCTGCCGCTAGAGCTGATATCAAACGAGTCAGTGTTTGATTACGAACGCGATCGCCTCCCCCAAGAAGCATGGCCTCCGACTGGGTGGTTTAATAACTGGGCAAAAGGTCGAGATTTATTCCCGATTGAGAACGGAGAACCACCAATGGAATTGCGCTGGATACTCTGCAAGCGCGTTTAAAAATTAAGGGGGTTGGCAATTCCTTACGCCGATAAGCGGTTGAGCAAATAAATGAGTTTAATCAATCGGCGTAACCCTCGCTCAATTTAGCAATCTAAAATCTAAAATCTAAAATCGTAATGGTTCCCTCCAGACGAGCTTATTTACTATTATTGCTAGGGATGGCGATCGCAATAGCCTTAGCAGATATTTGGAGCGTGTCGATAGCCATTATCGCCACTTTGCTATTTGATGTCGCCATATTAGGATTGATGTTTGTCGATGGGTTACGCAGTCGCCAACAGCGCGTCGCCATCAGCCGCAATCCTCTGGGGCGATTGTCGATAGGGCGAGAAAATCCAGTCTCGATATTGGTGGAATCGGGAAACCACCCAGCGCAAATTAAAATCCGCGACTACTACCCATCTGATTTTTGGACACCAAGCGAGGGAACCCACCAAGCTTCCTTACCTGCAAACAGCACTAAAGAATTAACTTATACGGTCTGTCCCATCCAGAGGGGCGAGTTTTCATGGGGCGATATTCAAGTACGGCAACTCAGCCCTTGGGGCTTGGCTTGGGATGACTGGAAAGTGCCATCGAGTAATAAAGTTGCAGTTTATCCAGACTTATTGGCACTGCGACAATTGTCCATTCGGCTGACCTTGCAAAACAGCGGTAGCATACGCCAAGCACGACGTATGGGAATCGGCACCGAGTTTGCCGAAATGCGAGAATATCGCATGGGTGACGACCCCCGCTTTATTGATTGGAAAGCCACTGCCCGCAGATGGGGCGCAACACCAGCAGCCTCGCTACAAGTGCGCGTGTTAGAGCCAGAACAAGAGCAAACTTTGATTATTTTGCTCGACAGAGGGCGTCTGATGACATCGCGAGTGCAGGGGTTGAAGCGTTTTGATTGGGGTCTGAATGCTACTCTCTCCCTCGCACTAGCTGGGTTGAATCGCGGCGATAAGGTGGGTGTCGGTGTCTTTGACCGCGAAGTAACAACCTGGATTCCCCCTGAACGCGGTCAACATCATTTGGGCAAACTTATTGACCGACTTACGCCTATTCAGCCAGTGCTGTTAGAGCCAGATTATGTCGGTGCTGTGACTAAGCTAGTGACCCAGCAAACTCGTCGCGCCCTAGTGGTGGTGATTACGGATATTGTGGATAGCACCGCCTCAGCCGAACTCCTAGCGGCACTGGCGAGGCTGACGCCACGCTATTTACCTTTTTGTGTCACCTTGCGCGATCCCCTCGTTGACCAACAGGCTCACACTACTTTGGAATCACCCCTTAAAAATGAGGGCGGGATCGAAGCTGCATACAGCCGTGCTGTTGCGTTAGATTTACTAGCCCAGCGCCAGGTTGCCTTTGCCCAGCTTAAGCAAAAAGGCGTTTTGGTATTGGATGCACCCGCAAATCAGATTAGCGAACAGATTGTAGACAGATATCTGCGACTGAAGGCTCGAAATCAGCTATAGCATTCCTATTTGATTTGTGGAAAACAAAACCGCAGAGGATACAGAGAATACAGAGAAAGAGAAGATAGAATTTTCCAACTCCTGAACGGACTGCTACATTAAATAGCGGCTAGTTGACTTTAGATCAATTGCCATCAATCAAGATAACTTTGCCTATGTCTCGGAATTTTGGTTCTCACACTTTGAGGCAGTCCTTCAATAGCCGTAATGTGGTTAATGCTGGAGTGAAGCTGTATTTTTCTCATTTTAAGTTGTATTCTAATCTGAGTTTAAGAGCGTGTTTGTGGGGGCTTATTCCCATTTACGGCTGGGGGAAATTTACTGCTATCTCTGCACTGATATCACGCTTGGCATTCTGTAAATTAGTAAATCAGCCCGAAAGTGTCCAAGCTGCCTATCGTTATATAAATTCCCGAAGTCGGGAATTTTTAATTTTGGGCAACCTATTAACTATGATTTTAGGTTTATGCTTGTTTAGCCTATTTATATCCATAGTAGGTATTTTAGTAATTTTAGGAATTGTAATTATAACTATCGAGTTAAGGAGAGCGCCAAACATATTAATAACAGTAACTATTGTTGTGATAACTATTGTAGCGGCAATCATTTTTGCTGTTTTGGGTTGGATTACCTTACGGCTTTTTATTGGCGACTTACCGTTGGCAATAGAAAAAAATATCACTTTAAGAGAAGCGGTTAGCCGCAGTTGGCAGTTAACAAAGGGATATCTAGGCCATATTCAAGCGATCCAAGCGCTTTATATATTAGTCCTAGTACCTTTACTCATGCTTACTACAACCATCAGTATCGTACTTTTCTACCCTTTAGTAAGAATTTTACCTGTGTCTCTTTACTTCTTTATTCCTTGGGTAGCAGGGATAAGTACGGGATTTTTGATAGGCGTAATTGCAATACCGCCCTGGCAAGCGATAAAAGCGGTTTTCTACTATGAAGTCCGCAATTACAAGGAGGGATTAGGTTTGGAGTTGCGCGATCGCGAGCGATAATTGACCTATTTGGTAGCGTTGGGTCGCTGACGGCTGCAATACATCAGTAGAGCAGTAAACAATCCAATCCCAACTGCGTACTTTAATAGGTCTGGAATCGCGCGACTGGGTGAGAAAAAGCCTTCAATAATACCTGCAATTATCAACATTGGCACAATCCCAAATACGAGTTGTGATGCCTGTGCGCCATAAAAGCGCAACGCATCTGCGCGGCGGTATTTACCGGGTAAGAGAATAGCTCTAGCAATTAGCAAACCCGCACCGCCAGCAAAGAAGATTGCTGGTAATTCTAGAGAACCGTGAGGAAAAACAAAAGCCCAGAAGGGATAAGCAAGATTATTTTGACCGACGAGAGTAGCGATCGCGCCGATACTCAGCCCGTTATATACCAATATAAAAGTAGTATATGCCCCAGCTGTTATTCCCCCAGCAACAGCAGCAAAAGACACCGACAAATTATTAGTCATAATCTGGGACGATGCCAGCGGTTCAACACCCACAATCGACCCCATCCATAATTTACGATCGTCTCGCACCATTTTAATTAGGCTTTCCGGTACGAGCAGCGACATAAAGGCAGGATCTTGCCAAGAATACCACCAAGCAACAAGGCATCCTATTAGGAACAGCGTTGTCGCAACGGCAATATACACCCATGACTGCTGTACGGTGGAAGGAAAATCCCAGAGGTAGAAATCTGCCACCTGCCGCCATTCTTGTCGCCGCGAACCTTGGTAAATTTGGTTATAGCAGCGAGATGTGAGAATTTGCAGCTCTTGCACTATGGTATTGCCCACCTGCTGAGTCCGCGCCCGTGCTAGATCTGCGGAGACAGAACGATATAAACTGGCTAATTCTTTTAGTTCGGAAGCTTTTAGAGACTTAAGCCCTGTTTTTTCAACTTGCCTTAACAGCGCATCAAGACGTTTCCAGTTGGGTTCCCGCCGTGCAATCCAACGTTGAATATTCATAAAATTTTCCCGGGACTATGCCCAGCGTAACTTAAGATAGCGTCAACTCCATCCACCTCATCACCAGGAAAATTTTACTCATGTCTCAGAGTTCTATACGACCCCTCAGTGTCGGTAATGTAGTTAGTGCTAGCATTCGGCTTTATCGCTCTCATCTCAAAAGTTATTTTCAGCTGGCTCTAACTGCCCATTTTTGGCTCTTAGTGCCTGTCTATGGCTGGGCTAAATTCTCTGCTATTTCTGCACTAATATCGCGTTTGGTATTCGCCGAATTGGTCGATCAACCCGAAAGTGAAAGTACCGCTCGCACTCATGTGAATTCCAGAATGTGGGATTTCTTCGTTGCAGGTATCTTAGTATCTTTGATAATTGGCGGTGCTTTTTTTGGTTCCTACTTAGCTCTCATTATTCTTGGTCTTTTAGCAGCGGTAATTGTAAGTGCAGTGGGCCAGCAGACTCCAGTAGTATTAACACTTGTAGGTTTGTTAGCAATTGCTGGGTTGATTGCTTTAATTATTGGTATAATCCGGCTCTACTCGCGCTTGGCGATCGCTGAAGTGCCTTTGGCGATAGAAAACAATGTAACTGCAACGTCAACTATTAGCCGGAGCTGGGATTTAACTAAAGGATCTGTAGGGCGCCTTCAATTGATAGTATTCGTAGCGTTTTTGATCTCACTGCCTCTACAAATTGTCGTTTATGTTATCACAAATGCACTTCCGTTGGCTTTTCCGAAACTTATCGAACAATCTCCTATTTTCTCAATTATCTTTTTTGTGCTTGTAATAACTCTGAATTTTGCTAGCGGTGCAGCAATAATGCCATTTTGGCAAGCTATTAAGGCTGTTATCTACTATGACCTCCGCAGTCGTCGGGAAGGGTTAGGCTTAAAATTGCGCGATCGCAACGATATGGTGTAAAGATATTTAGTTGTTAGTTGTGGTTTGCCCGCAATATTTACACTACTAACAACTACAATAAAAAATATCTGATATACCAAAATTTTAATAACCAAAACTTAATCCGCGAGGTTAGCGGTGTCCCTACAAATTCAAAAACCCCGATTGTGCCATGCACTTTTTTAATCGAGTCACGCTACAAACTCCAGAAAGTGTAGAACTAGAGTTTCTACTGGCAGGTATTGGCAATCGCGCTTATGCCTTGTTGATTGATTATCTTATTTTGGGTTTTACCTCAATTGCATTTTTGATTGTCAGAGCAATGTTTTATGCACCATTGCTAGATTTATCAACTGGAATATTTGGCGATGAAAAAGTTGCAGAACTTTGGTTGCAGGCGATCGCTATATTAATAACGTTCTTTATCTACACGGGTTACTTTGTATTTTTTGAGGTGTTGTGGCAGGGGCAAACACCGGGCAAACGCTATGCTAAAATTCGCGTAATTCGCGACGACGGACGGCGAGTAAGCATCCAACAAGCGACGCTGCGATCGCTACTTCGACCGATTGATGACACCTTTGGTACTTTCTTAATAGGCTCCTTGTTAATTATGTTGGGCAAGCGGGAAAAGCGACTGGGAGATATGGTGGCGGGAACCCTTGTTGTTCAAGAAGAATATATGGTTGCCGCCGCAACTTTCCCAATTTCTTCACAAGCTCAAGAGTTGGCTGCCCAGTTGCCACAAATCGCCAACATACCACAGTTGCTACCCGATGACTTTGCTACAGTTCGCGAGTATTTGCAACGACGGACAGCAATGGAACCCAAAGCAAAAGCTGATTTGAGTCTCAATCTGGCTCGTCAAGTTAGAGAAATTATTTCCCTCGAAAAGCTACCAGCAGGTTTGACGCCCGATATCTTTTTAGAAGCGGTATATCTCGCCTACCAGCAGCAATCATCCGCCTCTTGAACGTTAGATTTTAGATTTTAGATTGCCAAGCTAAAATCTAAAATCGTCCATGTGGAAAAACTCCCACAGAGCAAAATACAAAATTATCTTTAGCCTCTACCAGGTATTAAACCACTGCTGAGGCGCTTGAGGGCGTAGCTGACCGCCTCTGAGTAACGCATTTCACCACAGAGGATCTTGGCCATAGTTACGCTGGCGGTTGGTATTTTGACACCAGCTTTGTAGCCAATTTTGGGAAACTGGTAGAACGCTCCGGCTAAGCGTTGTGCCCACTTCATGTCAGTGCCCCACTCTTCGGTCATCACTTTGGTGTATTTTTCCAGAGCATTTTTATCGCCACCAAGAGCAGCCGCGATCGCTTCTGACGCCTTCAATCCGCTAAACATCGAAGGACGAATCCCCTCAGCGGTCATAGGATCGACCACGCAGGCAGCTTCTCCCGCTAAAACCGCATTTTGCGTATGCAGCTTTTGATCCCCGTCCCACAAGCAAAGAGGATGCCCGTACTGCTTGCTGGCATTTACATCAATGCCAAACATCTGCCCGTACTCGCTCAGAATGCTCTTAAAATCTTGGGGTTCTCCACCTCGGAACGTACCCACGCCGATGGAATACCCATCAGCTTTGGGGAAGTTCCAGATGTAGCCATTTTTGACCATGCCAAACTCAAAGTAGATTTTCGGGTCGGTATTAGCTGGTGCTGGTGTTTCTACTTCTAATGCTCCCGCCAGACGCCTTTTGCGTTCCTTAAATCCCAGCCACTTGGCCATTGGCCCCTTAGCACCGTCGGCGGCAATTATATAACGACCTTCTACCGGGCCGTTAGCTGTATTTACTTGCCAGCGATCGCTCTTGAACTCAATCCCTGTAACTTCTGTGTTGTCTCGCAGTTCAGCTCCCTGTTTCTGGGCTTGCTGGATGAGAAAGTGGTCGAAAATATCTCGCCGCACCATCCATATCGGCTCTATTTCTTGGAGTTGCACGTCTACTGGATCTTCCATCTTCCAGGTGTAGCGAAGCGAGTTTACTTTGACTGATATAGCTGGGGAAAAGTCAAAATCGAACCACTCTTGCACAGCTGGAGACACCCCACCGCCACACGGTTTGTAGCGAGGCAGGGATTCTTTTTCCAGAACTAAAACCGAGTGCCCCCGCTTGGCTAGATGATAGGCGGCAGTTCCGCCTGCTGGGCCAGCACCGACAATAATGCAGTCAAACATAGTGTTAACTTTTGCTCCTGTACTCACTTGAAATTTCAGCTGACAGACGTTGAGTTGACATCCTTTAGATTAGTTTTACTCGTTTCGAGCTTAGTTGCAAAGATAACAAGCAAACTATGTCCGCAATTACCCTTAGTCAAAAAAGTATCTATATTCTTGCTTTCAGGCTATCTTGGCCTTGCCCAGAGACTTGCAGCTTTATATAATCTTTAATTTTAAAAATTTTCTCCGTAGTTTCAACAATGCTAACTGCTACATTTTCCGCTTTAGATTGCCCAACTTAGCAATTCCCAGAGTTATTTAATTCCTCAGTTACACTGAGTACAAAGCTTAGGTGAAAATTTTAGGATAGTTTATGAAAGCTTCATAAAGTTACTCGCTGCTAATTCTGTACTTGTACCGCTTTGACGAGGCTAAAATTATGAGTTGGGAAGTACGCATCCAATACTCCAACGGCACTGAGCAGGTTCTGCGTTCGTGCAAAAATAGGGAAACAGCCCTGCGGTACATAGATGCGCTGTACTCGCAGGGCTATCCCCTTCACGTTGCTTTTATTGTCTGTCCCATCGTCTCAGATTACCCATCGCTCCAGCTTGTCTAAATAATTTTAGATTGAAGAATTGGCGATGGAAGAAATTGACTCAAAGATTGTCTGCGAACTGAGACTATTGAATCAAAAAAAGCTTTAGTGCGATTTTTTATCCAAAATTCTTTAGACAGTGGTGATATCTTTCTCTTTTTCAGCAAGCAATTGGTCAATTTTGGCAATCGACTTGTCAGTTAGCTTCTGAACTTTATCCTGTAGATCTCGTGCTTCATCCTCAGCAACTTCGCCGCTCTTTTCCTGTTTGCGAATAGCATCAACAGCATCGCGGCGGATATTGCGGATGGCTACGCGACCTTCCTCAGCCAACTTCCCAGCGGTTTTCACAAATTCTTTGCGACGTTCGCTCGTGAGGGGGGGAATGTTTAACCTTATGGTAGAACCGTCGTTACTGGGGGTTAAGCCGATATCTGACAAGGAAATCGCTTTCTCTATTAGGTTGATGCTTTTGCGATCAAACGGTTGAATTGCGATCGTACTGGCGTCAGGCGTATTAATGCTGGCTAGAGACTTCAGAGCGGTCGGGCTACCATAGTATTCCACCATCACCCGGTCTAGCAGGCTAGAATTTGCTCTACCTGTGCGAATGGTATTAAAAGACCTTTGAGTTGCCTCAATTGTCTTTTGCATTTGACTTTCAACTTCAGCTATTTTCACAACAAAACCTCCCACTGAAATTGCCCTACAGAGGGCAAAACAGACTTTAGACTTTAGACAGTCAATAGAACATATTGCATCTTTTGTCCGCAGTCCACAGTCCGCAGTTTATAGCCTCTAGCCTATAGTTTATGTCTATAGTCTATAGTCTCTTGCTGAATCGGACTAGACAGCGCCCTGCCCTTTAGGCGTGGCATTGCTGACAAGTGTTCCGATAGGTTCTCCCATCACGGCTCGGCGGATGTTACCCCGCACCGAGAGGTCAAATACAATAATCGGAATACTATTATCTTTGCACAATGCGATCGCGGTGCTGTCCATCACTCGCAAATCGTGGGCTAAGACGTGCCCGTAGGTTAGGCTTTGGTAGCGTATGGCTTGGGGATTCAAAACCGGATCTGAATCATAAACGCCATCCACCTTTGTCGCCTTGAAAACCACATCTGCACTAATTTCAGCAGCTCGCAGGGCTGCTGTAGTGTCCGTAGTAAAGAAGGGATTTCCAGATCCCGCTCCAAAAACTACCACCCGTCCTTTTTCCAGGTGCCGAATAGCGCGACGCCGGATGTAAGGCTCCGCAACTTCCTGCATGGCGATCGCAGTTTGTACGCGAGTTGGTACTCCGATTTGTTCTAGGGCATCCTGCAAAGTGATGGCATTCATCACCGTAGCAATCATCCCCACATAATCGGCTGTTGCCCTGTCCATCCCCGCCGACGCCGCTTTGACGCCGCGAAAGATATTCCCGCCACCCACTACTATCGCCACCTGAACGCCACTGGCGACCACTTCTGATACTTCAGTCGCAATTTCCTGAACGGTTACTGGATCGATTCCGTATCCAAGGTTGCCCATTAAGGCTTCACCGCTCAGCTTTAGTAAAATCCTCCGGTAGGTCATGCAGCGCCGATTCTATTAACTCCAATTGCCTCCCATTAAAGATAGCAGTCAAGAGGACAACTGTCTCTATTGACTGTGCTGCTATTACTACTCTGCCGCACCACAATGAGTAAGTCTGCGATCGCTTGCCTTTTGCCTACTTGTAAAAATTAAACGTTCTATTGCCGCCACTTGAGAGAACCGCCAATTGTCTCAGTCGCTCTTGGCGTAACTGCACTACCCTCCATCAATGAGGCGATCGCTTCTCGCAAATATCTATCCTTGACGGCTTCTGGATCTTGGGCATTATCATCAATTCCACCCCTGTAAAGGAGAATGCCCTGATTGTCGATTAGAAATGCCTCTGGTGTCTTCTGGGCACCAAAGCAGAAAGCAACATCCTGCGTAGGGTCCCAAAGGTAGGGAAAATTCAGATGTTCTTGCGTCGCGAACTTCTTCATATTCTCAAAGCTGTCTTCGGGATACTGCGAAGCATCGTTGGAGTTGATACCAATCACGGTAAACCCCCGATCGTGAAACTCTGCTTGAATCTGTTTGAGTCTGTCTAAATATAACCGCACGTAGGAGCAGTGATTGCACATAAATACCACTGCCACACACCGACATGTTTCTAAGTAACGAGATAGATGGTGAACTGAATCATCTATCGCTGGCAGTTCAAAATCCGGAGCATAACTGCCAAGGGGAGTACCAGTCTTTTCCATGAGACTCATTTTGCTTGCCTTACCGTAAATAACAACCCCGAATGGGATACAGCCGAACTGCCATTGCCAATGCCGCGACTCAATTGCGCCCAGCAAACGCTATATAACCTATAAGTTTATAGACTAATTTAGCTCCAGTGAATTCTGAAATGACCTAATCTGAATCTGGTACTGGTGCCAGTTATATTACATCACAGCCAATGACTTGATTGATTTAAAGACTTGATGAAAAAATTGGTGGTGTTCCAGTATCCTGACTTCTAATATCAATATGGCCGCGATCGCGTCTTAGTAAATGCTTAAAAAACTTTTTTGTGCGGATGGCGCAGCATTTTTAAAGCGCTAATCGAGCCATTTCTTTTATTTGACCTTTATACCTGAGTATAATTACGGTTATTCACGCTAATACCCCAGTCTAGCTCCTCATCTTAATATTTGACCTGGTAGGAAGCGTTGAAAATCGCATCTGGCTAATTTTAGCAACCGCACCGCTAATTTGTTGGAGTCTGGCCGAGAATCTGTCAAATCACCACCGAGAAAGTTTTGTAATCAACCACTAAATCAGCTCCCAGATATGGCTTTACAGAAACATAAGTTTGTGACAGTAGACCATAAACAGTAAACAAAGTTACAGCATTGCAGCACTTAACCCGATCCTGACACAACCTCGCGCTAACTTCCACATCAGAAGAGCAATCTGGCAATTGGAGGATTAGCGATCGCGTCTGGGTGTTACAAAATTATAAGAACTAGACAAAGCACCTGAAGCGCACCGAACCTAACGCACTTTCTCCCATGACCATCTCAGCTTCCACGACCATCACAACACAGACTTGGATATGGCAAGGTTTCCCCATATGCTACCAAACTCAAGGCGATGGGGGGCCAGCAGTTGTCCTCGTGCATGGCTTTGGAGCCTCTTGGGGGCACTGGCGTCAGAACATCCCCGTACTAGCCGAACATTGCCGCGTCTATGCCATAGACTTGATTGGCTTTGGCGGTTCAGCCAAACCCACGCCAGGGGAAAAAATTTCCTATACCTTTGAAACCTGGGGACAGCAACTTGCTGATTTTTGCCGAGAAGTAGTTGGTAGTCCAGTTTATTTAATTGGCAATTCTATAGGCTGTATCGTGGCAATGCAGGCAGCCGTCGATCATCCAGATATTGTTGTGGGGCTTGCCCTGATAAATTGTTCCCTACGACTGCTACACGATCGCAAACGTGCCCAGCTACCCTGGTATCGCAGCATGGGCGCACCAATAGTTCAAAAACTGCTATCGGTAAAGTGGATTGGCAAACTGTTTTTTAGTCAACTTGCCAAGCCTAAAGTAGTGCGTAAGGTTCTCCTGCAAGCGTACAAACATCCAGAGGCAGTTACAGATGAATTGGTGGATATGCTGATGGCTCCGGCATTTGATGAAGGTGCTGTGGATGTGTTTGTCGCTTTCACCCGCTATTCCCAAGGGCCTCTGCCTGAAGACTTACTGCCTCTTCTGCCCTGCCCTACTATTATTCTGTGGGGAACGGAAGATCCGTGGGAGCCTATTGCCCTTGGTCGAGAGTTTGCGAATTACCCCAAAGTTGAAAAGTTTATTCCCATAGAAGGCGTGGGGCATTGTCCCCAAGATGAAGCGCCTGAGTTAGTCAATCCGATTTTACTTGAGTGGATTTTGGAGCGATCGCGTGGTGAGTAATACCATTTCACTTTAAATGTGATACACATAGTTGAGGAAGTGTTATCTTGAAATCTGTCCATGTCAGGTGTAGTAAAAATTAACATTACGGAAGACGCTGAAACTCTTCAGC
>NZ_JACJON010000013.1 GCF_014695585.1 Microcoleus sp. FACHB-831
TCTCGCTCAAAGTTCCCGTCTAAAAAGCCATTTCATAGGGGAACTGGAACTCAATGTGAACATCTTAACTTCTCCATTCTCAACACTGCTTAGAGCTTAACCGAGAAGTATTGATATCTGCCCTGCCTGGATTATACTCTTATTGCTTTTCGATTTTCGTTTAAGTCCCGTTAATTAACCTAGAGTACACTAGAGTACACAAAACTCTAAGTATGACAAGTGCTATAAACAATTTAAAAAAGATTGAACAATGGATTGGATTTTGCGATCGCAAAATCCAATCCCCTGTTTTTATTAACCAAGAAGTATTGCTTCAAGTTGCTTTTTATAGCTAATACTAATTCCTGGATGTGTATCAAGCATTTAGAAAAACATTACAATCAATATGATTAGTAATCAGAAACTAAATTGAGTGCGTAAATTCCCCACGTAAATGGTTGGATTACTGTCGAAATTGTTCGCATTCCCAATCAGATAAAAGGCCGGAACGAGCGCAATATTATTGGTTATAGGGTAGTGGTAAGTAAGCTCAAATTCGTACTGAGTACCACCATCTCCACCGCCAGCAACCAAGAACCGACGACCACTTAAAACATCAAAAGGCACTAAAAATGATAGGGTTGCCAGTGCCCCCTGCTTACCTAAATCAGGGAAGCCTAGCCCAAACTGGAACGATTGAGAATTAATGTTACCTCCCGCTCGCCCAGGTGTGGATGGATCGATCTCTGTGCTGGCATAGGAATAACGCCCGAAGATACCAAATTTGGAAGTAATTAGCCAGTCAAAGTTGACTCCAAAAGCATTCACCGTGGCAGGTTTAATTCGCCCCCCTTGACCATCATCCGCCACCCCATAAATGGGTTCTGCGCTCACCACGCCACCATTGTTATCGAGGGTGTTATGAGAATAGATCAGTCTGATATTCGCTGTTGAACTCGGTTTGTAAGTTAACTCAGCCGTGATGGTGTTGGTACCACTAAATAAGCCCTTACTTGGGTTAGATGAAGTGTTAAATCCAAAAGCAGCCGGTAAAAATTCATTATTCTCACCCAGATAACCTACGTGCAAATCGAACTGTTTGCTGAGATTAATTAGGGCAACCACTCCAGAACCACGATCGATTGGGTCATGAACAGTAGTGCCATTAGAGTTGAAAGTGCTACCACCTGTTAGGAAGAAGGTAAAGGCGTTGTTATCAAAAAAACGATGCCAGTTCACGCGGGGGCCAACAACCAACTGCACTTGTTTACTAACAGGAAATTGGTAGAACAAATCATGGATAACTACCTCAGCAAACCCGTTATTGGGTCCAGCCGTCTGATCGAGAAACGGAGTACCAAAGGTATTGAAAAGCCCTGCCGAAGCGAACTGGTTAGCGGGAGATAGGCCATTACCCGCCGCCAACTGAGTTACCAATAGATCTTTGCCCGTAAAGGAGGTGTTGAAGGTTAACCAGGTTAGACCACTCATGGTAATGTTTGGGTTCTCCACCTCCTGAACCAAGGGTCTACCATCTGCTCCTCGTCCAGCGAATCTAACATCAGGAGAGGCTGCATTGATTGCCTCCACTTTGACATTACGACCAGCAGTGGCTCCAGTCATGTCAAACCACGCTAGACCACTCAGCTTAGTCGTCGCAGAAAACTGATGGTCTTCTAAAAAGGCCACACGACCGTCTAACTTATCAACCCGTGTCCCCAAGCTAGCCAGTTCAGTTTTAAAATCCTCTGTCAGTCGTTGCAAGGTTTCTAAATCCTGGCGAGTCACGAACCCGTCTCCACCAGTTGTAATGATGCGCTCAATTTGTTGAAGACAGGCGTTTAAACCTGCTGCAAATTCATAACGGCTGCTTGAACGATTACCCCGGAAGGTGCCGTCTGGGTAGCCAGCAATACAACCATAGCGTTCAACCAGCGATCGCAACGCCTCAAATGCCCAGTCTCCGGGTGAAACATCCCTTAGTTGCGTCACGTTGCTGACTTGTGACATAGGAGTGTTCGGATCGCCGTCTCCGTCCCCTGAAGAGAGTTCAGCTACAGACGGAACCTCTAATGTCGGTATCTCAGCGAATGATTCGACAGGATTGGCCTGAGATATTGTTGGAGGAGGTATTGAGACGGTGTCTTGGACTAGATTGGGATTAATTTCTCTGGTGTGCGATGTCAACTCAGCGATAGAGGTGACTTTATTAACCTCACATTCTGCATTTAGCCGTTCATCCGCCAGAGAATTAATTCTCTGGCTCATAGAGCAAGTCCTCTCAAGAGGACTAAATCCTGACTCTACATCGATTCCAGTCCACCCAAGAGGACTTGAGCTATTATCCTGGAACTTAACTTCAGGGGGGGCTTGGTCAGTTACAGCCAAGGAGGGAACATCAGTGGGAGTCTCTAATGAAAATGGTGACGGGGGTACTTTTGCGATCGCTTCCTTGCTGGGAACCTGATTAGCCCTCGCCTGCAAGGGTAAACCGTGAACCATCACACTCGAAACTAACAGAGACATCCAGAACGTTGCTGAAGCAGAAACCCTAGCTTTCTGGGTATTTGCATCCTTCATCATTATTCCTCACACCTATTTTTTGAAAATAAAGACAGGAGTCTAACAAATCTGCCATAAGGTAGATGTAATGTTAGGCACCAGTTATCAAAAGCACTATTCTTGTTGTCATCATCTAATGACAAGCTCTAAGATCAAGCGTTTGAGATAAAGCCTAAGACTTCCACTTTTCCAGCGCTTGGAGAACGTTTGCCGTTGATGCCGTCCAACCCACAATGCCGGCTTGAGCAACAATCATGTCTAGCGTGGATTGTTTAAATTCTGGAAAGTAACTTTCGGTGGCATCTTCAACTAATAGACATTCAAATCCTCGGTCGTTTGCCTCTCGCATAGTGGTTTGAACGCAAACTTCAGTCGTTACCCCCGTAACCAGTAGGTGAGTAATTCCCTGTTCGTGCAGAAGAGACTCCAGGTTGGTGTTGTAGAATGCACCCTTTCCGGGTTTGGTAATCACTGTCTCATTCGGGAGGGGTTGCAGTTCAGGAATAATCGCATTTCCCGATTCACCGAGGACTAAAATCCGTCCCATCGGGCCAACATCACCAATTTTTAACTCACCCCGTCCCCGATGCCGCTTCGATGGCGGACAATCGGATAAGTCCGGTTGATGTCCTTCAATGGTGTGAAAAATTGGAAGTTTATCAGCTCGAAAGGCTTCCAACAACTGCTTGAGAGTCGGGACAATGGCTCTGAGTCGCGTCACATCATTACCCAAAGCATCACCAAAGCCCCCTGATTCTAAAAAGTCTCGCTGCATATCGATAATCAGCAGCGCTAACCCTCCATTAGCAGGAAGTTCGTAATCGTAAGGTTGAGCAGAGATTAAAACCATTGGAGAAAATAGGTAGGAGTCAGGAGTAGGGGCGGTGCCCCTGTGCCCGCCCAGAATTCAGTTGTAGGTTGGGTTGGAGTTATCCCAATTTCCTTTTCAGACGCTACACTTCGACCTCCTCCCCCCCTAATTCCCCTTACTCAGGGGGACGTTAGAAACGCGGGGGGAGCAAGAAAAGTATCTGTAGTCAGCATTGAGGAAATTGGTATTACTGAACCCAACATTGATTGATCGATATCAACTCTTGTTCCGAAGCAAGACAGGTTTTTCCCAAATGGCAAGAACGATACAGCCTGCTTGACTAATCACGTTATGGTGAGTGTTCGGTGGGTTAATCACCAGAGTTCCAGCTTGGTGTTCGCCATTCTCATCGGTTTGTGAACCCGACAGGACAAAGATGTGTTCAAAACCCGTATGAACGTGCATCGGAACACTTGCCCCTGGCTTGTAGCGAAGTAGCGCGGCTGCCCCTCCCTCGCCATCTTTATAAAGTCGATAGATATCAACTCCAGGATGAAACGGTTCCCAAGACAGCTCATCCTGTCGTGTAGCGATGTCGAGTAAGTCTTTGAGGATTAAAACTCGTTGCATTAGTGTCCTGCCATGCGTTGACCAATCGTGGCAAAGTCAGCATCTGCGATGGCACTTTCGTAAACAAAGCGCCCTTCACTCATCACCAAAATCCGGTCAGCCAGTTTTAAGAGTTCATCCAAGTCTTCACTCACCAGCAGTACCGCTACACCTCGGTTTCGTGACTCAACAATAGACCCATGAATATACTCCACAGCCGCAAAATCCAAACCAAAGCAGGGATTCGCCGCAATCAGGAGATTAATGCGATCGCCCGATAATTCCCGCGCCAACACCGCACGTTGCACATTTCCCCCAGAAAGATTGCCGATGGGTGTGTCGGGTGAGGGCGTTTTAATCTTGAACGTGTTAATCAAACCTTGAGCCATCTGTCGCATCGCCTTGAAGACGAGTAACACGCCCCCTTTCGCTTGGGGAGGACGGTCAAACGTCCGCAAGGCAAGGTTTTCTGCCACACTCATGTGAGGTACGCAGGCATTGCGGAGGGGTTCTTCCGGTAGCGAGAAAACTTGATGCCGATACATCTCGGCTCGTGTTGCGGTATAAACTTCTCCATTAACCCACACTTGCCCAGACGTAGCAGGACGTTGTCCGGCTAAGACTTCCACCAGTTCCCTCTGTCCATTGCCGGAAATCCCAGCAATTCCTACAATTTCGCCACTGTTTACCGTCAGGTTTATATCATTAATGGCTTCAACGCCATTCTCTTTGTCAGCGTGAAGGTTCTGCACCTGAAGCACGGGTTTGGGGTTGAGAAGTGCTGTTTTTTCCACCCGTTGCGGTTCGCGCCTCTCACCCATCATCATCTCAGCCATGTCTGAGACAGTGAGATTTTTTACCAATCCGTGACCTGCAAACTTGCCCTTACGCAATACAGTAATTTCATCGCAAAATGCCATCACTTCGCGGAATTTGTGGCTAATGATTAATACACTTAACTTTCCCGCCGTAACTTCCTCACGCAGTAATCCTAAGACTTCATCCGCTTCTTGAGGAGTTAGCACAGATGTAGGTTCATCTAATATTAGAATGCGGACTTTAAGATAGATCTGCTTGAGTATTTCTAGCTTCTGCTTCTGTCCAGCCGCTAATTGAGCAATGGGGATGTCCAGTGGAACTTGAAAAGGCGCAGTTTGCATGAAGGCTCGTAAGCGAACATACTCCTCTTTCCAATTAATTAAATTGGGACTCTCAAACTGAGAAAGCACCAAATTTTCAGCAACAGTCATAGCAGGCACCGAAGTAAAGTGCTGGTAAACCATGCCGATACCGTACTTATGAGCATCACGGGGACTTTCAATATTCCGAGTTTGTTTATCAATCAGAACTTCGCCAGAAGTGGGTGTATGGAAACCCATGATGCACTTAACCAGAGTACTTTTACCCGCTCCATTCTCACCCAGCAAAGCATGAAACGTTCCCGGTTTCAGATGCAGTGAAACATTATCCAGAGCCGTAAAAGTACCAAATTGCTTAGTCATCTTTACCACCTCCAGTTCAGGTGGCTTCGTTAGCTCGACAGTAGTTCTTGCTGTTGCAGTACTCATAAAATTAGGAGTCAGGAATTAGAAATCAGAAATTACAGAAAAGAAGATAAATTCTCCCTCTTACACCATTTCACTTTTAGTGCGCTACACATTGACCCCCCCAACCTCCTCACTAAAGCTCCGGCTTATTAAGGGGGGAGCAAGAATAGTATTTGTAGCAAGCATTTCATAAATTTGTATTACCTCCTCTGTGCCCTCCGTGCCTCTGTGGTTGGTTAAAAAAAGACCTTGCTAAAGAGACGAAACAGAACACTCGACCTTCTGTTGGTTGGATTCCATACTCTCCCCTTGAATCGCTTCAATAAACGCCGCAGAATCAGCAACAGCGCCAAACACCCCCCCTTGCATTTTGATCATCTTCAGTGCCGCCAAGTAATTGCCATAATCCGTTGCCGCCGTACAATCAGATAGCATCAAACACTCATACCCTCGGTCATTCGCATCCCGCATGGTCGTATGAACGCAGACATCCGTAGTCACCCCAGTCAGGATGATGTTCTGAATACCCTTGCGTTTGAGCAACAAATCGAGGTCTGTAGCATAAAATGACCCTTTTCCGGGCTTATCGATAATGGCTTCTCCAGGTAGGGGAGCGAGTTCCGGGATAATTTCCCACCCTCGCTCACCTCGTACCAAAATCTTGCCACAAGGGCCGGGGTCGCCAATCCCTGCTCCAAGCTGACGCGATCGCCATTGCTTATTTTCTGGTAAATCAGATAAATCGGGGCGATGTCCCTCACGGGTATGCATCACATGGAATCCCTTCTCCCGTGCTGCTGCCAGGACTTTGCGAATGGGTTCAATCGGAGCACGAGTTAAAGATAAGTCATATCCCATCTTGTCCACATAGCCACCAATACCACAGAAATCAATTTGCATATCGATAATCAGCAGCACCGTATTTTCTGGACGCAAATCCCCGTTATAAGGATAGGGATAGGGGTCAGCATCAACAAAATGTCCCATGTTTTAACCTCCCTAAGTACTGGATACGCGGTTGTTCAGCGCTTCCATGTAGGCACGCCAACCGCCCCATTGAGTAATTTCGGACTTGTTTTCGCAGCAAATGGGTTCGCCTAAAACTCCCAGAACGACTTCACCATCACTAAGACGGACTTTACCGATGCACAATCCGGCTGGTTCTTGTAGCAAAATTGTGCCAAGACTCGCGGTAGGGACTGCCCAAACTTCAACGGCGATCGCAACTCCCCCTTCTCGAACTCGCAACATGGCTGGATAGCGGTCATTAATCGACCACAAGCGATAGATGGGTTCTGTCGTCGCTTCTCGTACAAATGTTGCTCCAACTATTAACAGATTGCCGTTTAGTTCCAAGCCTCGCATCAACGTCCCATTCACTGCAAGATTTAAAGTTTCTGGCATCGAAATTGTTAATTTCTAGTAGTACACCACTGTGAATTCAAAATTTTGTTTAAATTTTGAATTTAATTACTAGCCCCCAAAGCCCCTGGTGCGCCGCTTACAGTGCGTTTAGGAGAGCAGGTAATAATCATGATTAACAGTGTTAAAACATAGGGCGCAGCATTAAATAGGTAATAACCCTGAGTGATACCCACAGATTGCAACGCGGGACCAAGTGATTGTGCTCCACCAAATAATAAGGAGGCATACAGACACTGCATCGGTTGCCAGTGGGCGAAAATTACGAGGGCAACAGCCATCAGTCCTTGACCACTGGAGATACGTTCGCTCCAGATACCGGGATAGTAGAGAGATAGGGAAGCACCCCCAATTCCAGCTAAAAAGCTTCCGCCAATAATGCACAGCATCCGCACTTTTTTGATAGAAACTCCCATCGCTCTAGCCGCATCGGGGCTATCACCAACGGCACGGATAAACAGACCCCAACGAGTTGATTTGAAAAACCACATCATTAACGGTGCAAGGGCAACACCGAGTAGGAAAAGTGGACTGATTTTCAAAGCAGATTGTAGCGCCGGGAGACTACTCCAACCCCCCAAATCTAAGGTCGGTAATGCTGGGGCTTTGGGTTGGATAAAGGGCTTCCCTAAGAAAAAGGCAAGACCACTTCCAAAGATAATCATGGCAATGCCAACAGCAACATCGTTAACTCTGGGTTGCTGAGTGAGCCAAGCATGAATGAAACCCAAAACCATCCCAGACAATCCAGCCGCGATCACCCCCAACCAAGGCGAACCCGTCAGGTAAGAAACTGCATAGGCAGTCATGGCTCCCATGAGCAACGTTCCTTCCAATCCCAAGTTGATTTTGCCGCTTTTTTCCGTCAGGCATTCTCCCAAGCTGACAAACAGAAACGGCGTACCCCCGCGCATAGTTCCTGCTGCGATCGCTAAAGGAACTCCCAACCAGCCCAATGCTTCTGTTGCCATTAAATTCCTCCTTTTTGTCTGTGAATATAGTTGCAGTTTTGCAGGTTGAAGGTTAGCAAGCTATACCAATTGGCTTTTCCAATGTCACATTTGGAATCCCCCCAGCCCCCCGATGTTTTGGGAGGAGCAATTAGAAAATAAGTATCGAACTCAAACCCAATTGGTATTACTAGTTAGAACTTTTCAACGTTCAACATTCCAACGTTCAACCCATTTAGACGGTTGCTGTTGCTGGAGAGCCAATAACTTCTGACCGCTCTTTGAAGATGGGAAAACGTCCGTAGAGCGATTCACTATACATAACGACTAAGAAAACCAACCCTTGAAACACGAGAACAGTGGCATCTGGTAGGTTGTGCACCCGCTGCAAGATACCGCCACTGGCAAGGATACCGCCGACTAAAACTGCAACTAGGGTGGCAGCAAGCGGGTTATGTCGGGCAATAAACGCCACTAAAATACCGCTGTAGCCATAGTTAGCATTGAGAGATTCATTGGCTCGACCCTGCACGGCGGCAACTTCCACCATGCCTGCTAATCCCGCACAAGAGCCAGCAAGGAAACAAATTGCCATGGTTAGCTTACCGACAGGAAGTCCAGCAATTCGAGCGGCTCGAATATTGCCCCCAGCGGTACGTGCGGCGAAGCCAAAGGTTGTGCGCTGGATCAGGAAGTAGGCAATCACACAGGCAATCAACCCATAAATCAAACCGTAGTGAACGCGGGTACCGGGAATTTTCCCCAGCATATCAACATCAGGAATGGGGTAGGTGGAGGGCTTATTGAGAGACGTGGGGTCTTTCATCGGTCCGCTCACCAGATGGTTCAGCAGCGCGATCGCAATATAATTCAACAACAAACTACTAATGGTTTCGTTCACGCCCCGGTAATGACGTAACGCTCCTACTGCGCCAATCCACACACCACCACAGATGATTCCTGCCAGTGCCATCCCGATTTGCACAACGGTAGGGGGTGCGCCTTGCAGAGCTAATCCTGCCGCTACAGCCCCGATGCCACCCACAACCAGTGCACCCTCGTTACCAATGATGATCAAACCCAAGCGGGCAGGGAGTGCTGTACATAAAGCCGTTAACATCAAGGGAGCTGCCCGAATCAGCGTGTTCTGAAACGATCGCCAATTGCCAAACGCGGCCTTATAAATCGAAGCATAAACCGCAAAGGGATTTGCCCCCGCCAAAGCACAGAAAATTCCAAAGAGTATCAAGGAAAAAAGGAGAGCGGCGATCGGGATGCAAATCGATTCTAATGTTTTACGCCACCTAGAACTATTAAACATCATAAACTTGTGACTCTATGAGCATAGTTATGGACAACAAACGAATGATCCATGACTAATGACTAACTACCCACTTTTCCAACTACGCCTGCAACCAACCAATTCATCTTTTCTAGTTCGCTATCCTGCTGTTTTAAATCCTTGCCAACTGGAATAATGACTTTGCCTGCGTTATCTTGCAGTCCCCCTTTGTAAACCACCATGCTGCCGTCTATAAACTTGGCTTTCGCTGCATCAGCCAGTTTTTTCGTCTCATCATTGACGGCTGGCCCATAGGCGGACAACTTCAAAAATCCCTCCTTAAAACCCCCACGAACTAAGTGTGGAATGCCTCCATTCATCAAGGTTTTGCCAGCGCGAATCATTTCCGCATATTTAGAATAAACATTCGTCCAATCCCACTCTGCACCCGTAAGATATCCTTTAGGTGCTAGCACGGCTTGATTGGCGTGGTAGCCAGTCGTAGAAATGCCGCGTTTTTCAGCGGTTTCAACAATCACTTTGGGACTGTCTACATGACAGGTGATTACATCGACCCCTTGGTCAGCCATACTATTAGCCGCTTCTGCCTCTTTAACAGGCAACGACCAATCTCCTGTGAAGATGACCTGAGTAGAAACTTTTGGGTTAACGCTGCGTGCCCCCAAAGTAAAGCTGTTGATATTACGGAGTACCTGGGGAATGGGTTTGGCAGCAATGAACCCTAATTTGCTACTCTTGGAAGCTTTGGCGGCAACAATGCCAGCTAGATACTCAGCCTCATCAATGAAACCAAAGTAACTACCAACATTTTTCGGGTGTTTCCCTTCTTGATACAGCCCACCGCAGTGGACAAATTGAACCTCCGGGTATTCTTGGGCAAGTTTTAGGACATGGGGGTCAAAGTAGCCGAAAGAGGTGGGAAATATAACCGTAGCTCCATCTTGTTCGATCATGTTCCGCATCGCTTCTTGTACGTCTGTCGTTTCCGGAACATTGGCTTGCTCTACGCTTTTGACCCAGGTTAATTTGGAAACCCCAGCTTTCCCCTCGGCGTGGGCTTGGTTATAGCCATAATCATCTTTGGGTCCCACGTAAATGAATCCCATCACAATCGGCTTACCTGCGCCACCCGAACTGGCTTGACTTCCGGTTGATGAACTGCAACCCGTCCCAAATTTCGAGGCCACCCCAAAGGCTGTGGTGGCTAAAAGTCCACGAACAACTTGACGACGGGATAAGTGAAAAGACTTACTAATACTCACTCGTTATGATTCCCCTTGCGAAAGGATGTAGAGGTGTAGCGGCATCGCCATTTTTGCCCTCCTCACTAACGCTTGACTGTGGTTTCGGTCAGTTCTTGCGTTAAACAGAGATTAACAGGATGGAAGCAGTTCTAGGGTTCTAAAAGGTGCGAAAAAGGTGCGAGGAAAGTTCGCAGAATGTCACTAAATTGACAGTGGACAAATTTAAAAAACTGTAGTATCCGATCCTACCCATTACAGAAACCTTTTCAGCATAGGGTTTTGGCTTGTGTTGGTTGGTGTTAAGAAGTGAGTGAAACGAAATCGTGATGTGTTTATCTGCTGCCAGATCGTTTAACTGGGCTTTTTGAGCCATGAATCCTGAACAAGCACTGACAATTGTTGAGCAAGCTTTAAGTGAAGACCGTTTAAGCAAACTGCAACTGACGGTATTTCGTCATGCTTGGGAAGAGCAGTCTTATCAAGCGATCGCGAAAACCTCTGGCTATGAGTTGGGTTATGTTAAGCAGACGGGTTCCCAGTTATGGCAATTACTCTCCAAAGCATTTGGAGAAAAGGTCACTAAAAGTAATGTTCAACTGGTTTTGCAGCGAAAAGCGAGGGAAAAAGGTCAGGAGTTAAGAGTCGTAGGGGCGAATCCTGACTCTCCCTTACAGGGGTTAAGAATAACCAAAAACCAACAACACCTAATCCAAAATCCAAAATCTAAAATCCAAAATCGCAGGGATTGGGGAGATGCTCCAGATGTATGCGTGTTTTACGGACGGCGTGAAGAACTGGTAACCCTGGAACAGTGGATTATTCAAGATGACTGCCGACTGATTGGTTTGTTTGGTATGGGTGGCATTGGCAAAACCTCTTTATCTGTGAAGTTAGCCAAACAAATTCAGGATGAGTTTGAGTGTGTCATTTGGCGCAGTCTTCGCAATGCGCCACCCCTTCAGGAACTCCTAGCAGATTTAATTCAATTCTTAGCAATCAAACAGGATACGACACTACCCGAT
Source organism: Microcoleus sp. FACHB-831 (assembly GCF_014695585.1). Taxonomy (NCBI): domain Bacteria; kingdom Bacillati; phylum Cyanobacteriota; class Cyanophyceae; order Oscillatoriales; family Microcoleaceae; genus Microcoleus; species Microcoleus sp. FACHB-831. The sequence goes on from NZ_JACJON010000013.1 coordinate 11,450, forward strand.
ACTCTCAATGGTCGTATTTTGTATTTGTTGGACTGCTTACGTCAACATCGTTGTTTGCTCGTCTTTGATAATGTCGAGACTATCATGCAACCTGGCGATCGCAGTGGAAGTTATCTAGCTGGGTATGAAGGCTATGGTCAGTTATTGAAATGTTTGGGGGAAACTGACCATCAAAGTACTCTGATGCTGACCAGTCGAGAAAAACCTAAAGAAATTGCTGCGCTCGAAGGGAATTCTTTACCCATTCGCTCAATGCGATTAACTGGGTTGTGCAAGAGTGCCGTACAGAATATTTTCAGCGTCAAGGGCGATTTTGCTGGTTCAGTTGAGGAATGGAGGGTGTTAGTTGAACATTATGCAGGTAATCCTCTCGCTTTGAAAATGGTCGCTTGTGCAATCAAGGATTTCTTTGAGGGCAGTATCGCCAATTTCCTCGAATGTTTGCAACAGGGTACTTTAGTTTTTGGAGATGTTCGAGATTTATTAGCCCACCAAATCGAGCGCTTATCGAATTTAGAGCAACAGGTGATGTATTGGTTGGCAATTAACCGAGAACCTGTAAGGTTGTCAGAATTACGATCAGATTTTGTCCCTCAAGTATCACTCGCCAATTTACTCGAAGCATTATCGTCTTTAGAAAGGCGCTGTTTGCTCGATAAGGCTACACCTACCCTAATTGAACAGAACCGAAATTGTTTCACCCTACAACCTGTCGTCATGGAGTATATGACTGACCGATTGATTGAACGGGTTTGTTCAGAACTTAGGAGATTTGTAGGAGCGACGCATGGGTTGCCCATACAGGAATCGGGGCTTTGCCTGTTCAAAACTCATCCGCTGATGAAAGCTCAAACCAAAGACTATATTCGAGAAACCCAAATTCGTCTCATTCTCAAACCCGTTGCAGACAAGTTACTCAATTCCAGCAGTAAGGAGCAACTGGAAGACCAATTCCGGCAAATTCTCTCAGAAGTGCGAAGCAAATCGTCCCAGGAAACAGGCTATATTGGCGGGAATGTTTTGAACCTTCTTTGCCAACTTTCCTCCGATCTAAGCGGTTGGGATTTTTCCTATCTTACGGTTTGGCAAGCTTACCTGGAGCGAGTCAATCTTCATCAGGTTAATTTTGCTCACGCGAATCTAGCGAAGTCAGTATTTACAGATACGCTTAGTCAAATCTTATCGGTTGCCTTTAGTCCCAATGGTCAGCTATTGGCAACTGGGGATGTGAATCATGAAATTCATGTGTGGCAAGTTGAGACGGGCAAACAACTGTTAAATTGCAAAGTAGATGAAGGCTGGGTTTGGTCTGTTGCGTTTAGTCCTGATGGTCGTTTTCTCGCTAGCAGTGCTAACCGAACGGTTAACCTTTGGGATGTGCAAACTGGGGAATGCATCAAGCAGTTCCAAGGATATAGTGATCGCGTATTTTCCCTAGCCTTTAGTCCCGATGGTCGTCTCCTCGCCAGTGGCAGCGAAGACCGTTGGGTAAGGGTTTGGGATATTAAAACGGGTCAACTTTTCCAGATTTTGCCAGGACACACGGACGAAGTTCGCTCTGTTGCCTTTGCTCCGCAATACTCTGCAAGAAGAACACAGAAAAATCTTTTCTCTCCAAATCCAAAATCCAAAATCCAAAATCCAAAATCGGAATACCTCCTTGCCAGCGGCAGTTATGACGGTACGGTAAGATTGTGGGACATTCATCAGGGTGAATGTTTGAGGATTCTAGAGGAACACAGCGACCGAGTTTGGTCAGTCGCTTTCAGTCCGGATGGGAAAACCCTCGCCAGTAGCAGCAGCGATCGCACCGTAAAATTGTGGGAGGCTAGCAGTGGGAAATGCCTCAAATCTTTACGCGGACACTCCCAGCCAATCCGAAGCGTTGCCTTTAGTCCGGATGGAAAAACCCTCGCCAGTGGTAGTGATGACCATTCTATCCGTCTTTGGAACCAGCATACGGGTGAATGCCTGAGAGTGCTTCTTGGGCATACGAGTTGGGTTTCATCGGTCGCCTTTAGCCCTGTTAGCAAAGCGGTAGCGACTTTAGGCGCGTCTGATTATTTATTAGCCAGTGGCAGTGAAGACCAATCCGTGCGGTTATGGGAGACGCGTACTAACCTCTGTCTAAAAACCATACAAGGACATAGTAATGGAGTGTGGTCGGTCGCGTTCAGTCCTCAAGGGACTACTCTCGCGAGTGGGAGTCAAGATGGTGTAATTAGGTTTTGGAATAGCAAGACAGGGAAATGTATTAGAGAATTCTTTGCACACAGCAGTTGGATTTGGTCTGTAACATTTAGCCCCAATAGTCAACTTCTTGCCAGTGGCAGTGAAGATCAAACGATCCAATTATGGGATATTCTAAGCGGGCAACGTCTGAAAACGCTGATAGGACATAAGGACGCGGTTTTTTCCGTCCTCTTTAGTCCTGATGGCCAAACCCTTTTGAGTGGGAGTCTCGACGGCACGATCAAAGTTTGGGATATTTGTACAGGTGAATGCCGTAAAACCTTGCAAGGACATCGCGGTGGCATCTGGTCGATTAGCTTGAGTCCGGATGGGAAGCTCCTCGCCAGTGGTAGCCAAGACCAAACAATCAAGCTATGGGATGTGGAGACAGGTTACTGTATCAACACCTTGCAGGGGCATAGGAGTTGGATACGCGCTTGTGCCATTAGTCCCGATCGACAAATTCTGGTTAGTGGTAGTGCAGATGGCACGATTAAGCTTTGGCAGACCAACACCGGAGAATGTTACTACACATTACAGGCGCACGCAGGGCCAGTGTTGTCAGTTGCTTTCGACCCCGAGGAGCAAACCTTTGCCAGTAGCGGTGTGGATGGGTTAGTAAAACTTTGGAATATCTCGTCTTTGCCAAACTGCCAAATTTTGCACGGGCATGATAAATGGGTGCGGTTCCTCGCTTACAGTCCTGATGCCAAAATTCTGGCAAGCTGTAGTCAAGATGAAACGATTAAGCTATGGAAGGTCAAGCCGGACTCTTCTGGGATATCCTTGTCTCACTCCTCAACCTCAGTTACGCCTAGGGCGTACCACACCACTTGGATGAGTACGTCTATCTCTTCCGAAAACCCGATTCTTCAAGTTCCCCTTTGGATGATGCCAACAGAGAGTAAGTATCAGCTTTGGTTGACACCGCACAAAAGGACAATTGGCAGAAGACAACCTCAAAACTCTCAAAATTATATGGATGTATGTATCAAAACAATACGGATTCCTAGACCCTATGAACGGATGAATATTACTGATGTGGCTGGTTTGACAGCCGCTCAGAAATCCACATTGAAGATGCTAGGGGCGGTTGATTGCATGGACTGAACCTAGTTGACTGACAAAAGAGGGCAACGGAAGGCTCAAGCCCAATAGCTATAAGGAATGCCGACGATGAAGTAATATGAAATTCGAGTGCAGAATCCTGATGTTGAACGTTGGTGGAAGATTGTTTGTAGTAACCAGGGTAAGCGTATCTAATTTTGTATTGAAAAGAGATTTTAGATTATTTGTGAGTTGAATGATGGATTCGGGAGCCATGGGGTAGGCTACACGCTGATTTTCTTCCCAGTATCCCAGAAGCAAGCATTTTGGGGATTACTTTTAATGCCTTGATAGCATTGATAAGCTTTAACTGATACTTTAAAAAGGTTAAGTAATTTAGTTAGCAGCTATTGCTGAAATTTAGCTGCCATACTTTAAACCCTAATGAAAACCGGCTTGCTTCTTCATATCGTTTTTATTCATATAACCAATGCTTTTACCACCCCAACTTCGATACCTTTGAGATTGAATTTGAATGGGTTCCTCAAAATCTTTTCTTCCTTGTTCCAGTTGCTTTAATCCTTGATAAGCTAAACCCCGGTGTACTAATGAGTAGGTAGAATTTTTTTGCCTGGAGCTTTACTATTAAGGCTAATTTATTTAAAGTTTTGACCTTGCTATTCACTCAAATACACTTTGTATTTGTTTGCTTTACTCACAAGGCTGGTAGCTAAATATTTAATAACTTAATTTATGCTTAGACACGCTACTACAAGAGCTGCTAGTGATGCCGGATCCCTTCAAACTGCGAGTTTTCAGACATTTCGATGATTAAAACTTGTTACAGCCCGATGGTGTGGGTGGTAAATTAAAAACGGTATATTGCCTACAGTTGTAAATTTCACTACTAATTTTATAACGAAATGCCTTAATAATGTGAGCCATAGACGGATAGAATATGGCTAAAGGGGCTTCTGTATGTATCTGACTAAGAAAAAAGTGACGATTATTGCATTGACAGGTGCATTCAGTTTTTCAACCATTTTTGCTCCTGCTTTAGTAACTGTATTAAGTTTTACAAAAATTAATGTAGCGAACGCTGCTAATCGACCAACTACTATGTCTATGAATGGCATGGTAACGACACCTCACTACTTAGCTTCTCAAGCCGCTTTAGACATACTCAGGCAGGGTGGAAATGCTGTAGATGCTGCGATTGCGGCTGCATCAACATTGGCAGTAGTTTACCCGCATATGAATAGTATTGGAGGAGATAATTTTTGGTTAATTTATAATTCTAAAACTCGCGAATTGAAAGCCTTAAATGCCAGCGGTAGAGCCGGTGAAAAGGCAACAATTGACTTTTATAAAGCTAAAGGTTATACAAAAATTCCCTCTAGAGGTTATTTGGCAGCAAATACCGTACCTGGAGCGATTTCTGGTTGGGGAGAAGCCTATAAATATGCTCAACAAACTATGGGTAATAATCTACCTTGGAGTAAGCTGCTTGATTCTGCCGTTAGCTATGGAGAAAATGGCTTTCCCGTAACTCCTAGTCAGGAGTATTGGACTAAAACGAATATTGATGAGAAGGACAAAGAATTCCGCAATATTCAACGCTTCCAAGGCTTCAAGCAGACCTATCTCAAGTCAAATGGTGAGTCTTACAAAGCTGGTGAAGTCTTTAAACAGCCACAGCTTGCTAAAACCCTGAAGGCAATTTCTGAAAAAGGGGCTGCTGAATTTTACAAGGGTGAAATCGCTGAAAATATCATCAAAGACTTAGAAGCTAACGGAGGTATTCTAACTCTAGAAGACTTTGCCTCACACACGGCTGATTGGGTTAAGCCGATTTCAGCAGACTACCGTAAATACAAAGCCTACAATTTTCCACCCAATACACAGGGAATGGCTTCTCTGTCGATTCTCAACATCCTCAACAATTTTGACTTGAAGAAGATGGGGGAAGGAACAGTAGATTACTACCATACGTTAGTAGAAGCAACAAAACTCGCTTTCGCGGACAGAGATAAGTATCTCAGCGACCCAGCCTTCGTTAATATTCCTTTGAATACGCTTCTGTCCAAAGAGCATGGTAGCGATTTAGCGGCACGCATCAATATGAGAGTTGCTGTTAAAGAAGCTAAACTACTCGACCCAAAAGGAGATACTGTCTGGCTGGGAGTGGTTGATAAAGATGGCAATGCTGTATCTTTAATTCAAAGCATATACCATGACTATGGCTCGGGAATTGTTGCTGCAAATACGGGAGTTCTGCTACAAAATCGAGGGAGTTTCTTTTCTCTAGATCCAAAGCACGTTAACCATTTAGAACCCCGCAAGCGAACCTTTCATACTTTGAATCCGGCAATGCTATTTCAGGATGGGAAACCCTATTTGGTCTACGGAACAATGGGGGGAGAAGGACAGCCACAAACCCAAGCTGCCCTTGTAACTCGGATTGTAGACTTCGGATTTAGTGTCCAAGATGCGATTGAAGCACCGCGCTGGCTGCAAGGTCGTACTTGGGGAGCCTCATCTAATGACCTCAAAATTGAAGGGCGAGTGCCGCCCGCTGTAATCAAAAAATTAATTGAAAGAGGCCATCCAGTCAAGGTAATGGAGGGTTATACGGATACAATGGGACACGCAGGTGCAATTCTTATCGAGCCAGCAACTAATATTAAATTTGGTGGTGCCGATCCACGCGGAGATGGGGCTGCTGTAGGGTATTAAGGAATTATGCCCAAAGGGCAGAGACGCTTGTTTGCCAGCAGATTAATATAAGTGCGGCGAACGTGTGCGTTTAAACCTTTGGCTTCCTAGCGCGATCGCGCTAGGGGGTAGTCCTGCATAGTAATGCTAATCAAGTTTTTCATTCTCTAGATAAACTACCGTTATATTCATGGATAAAATACCAAATAGCTCCTATCCCTCTTATGTCACTCTCCGAAAACATTTGCCATTTCTGAACTCTAGAGCCTTTGTATACGAAGCGATCGCCAGATTTTTTTCTAACAACAAATACAGCCGCCAAGTTTTTCTAATAGGATAGCTTGTATTGATTGGTTGACAAGGCTTCTGGCGATTGCTTCTCCGGAGAGTGACAGAAAAGGGATATCACAATTTAACACAGATTCAGATAGCGCCATTTTTCTCTGAATCTGAGGCTAATTCCTGTTCTGAGGCTGAGGACTCCCAACGGGTTTATAAACTTCAAGCACAACTGGAACCCGATGCTGGTGTCATTGCTAAACAGTTCAGGGGGCGACCAAGCCGCTAGAGCGGCTGTTCTATAAGGTTTATAGCTCTCAAACCTCGTTGATAAAATGACTTTTTATTGGCAATAAGACTGAGCATTTCCTCTACCCATAACTGACAGGACTGGAAAGCAACTAACCAAGTTTCTCCATATAAACCAATCCAAAAGCTACTATGTCTTCGTCGGGTTCTATCTTTTTCTTTTTGACGACAAACATATTGATGTTGTCCCTGTAGTTGAGTTCTTTTGCCTTGCAACCATGCGCTCGTCATTGCTAAAGCTATTAAAAGTATTAAATTAATTAATCGAGCAGGCGAAGCTTGGGAATCTTCGAGATTATATCCTCCAGTTTTACAATCCTTGAACATTGCTTAATAGCCATAACGTTGTTTATAGATATGAATAGCACTTTTTAAATCTGTTAGGTTAGTTAACAAATACCAAGGCTCTTTTTCTTGCTTACCTTTATACTTCCGCTTCCAATAAGCAGCCAAATTAAAACGATTAAAGCCTTTCTTTTGAGTTAAACTAATATGGGGGTAAAATATCCGAATGCCTGGTTGAATAGGAATACTGCTTAACGGTTGAAACTTTTGCCTTTTTTCTCGAAAAGTTGTGTCACATTTTTGACTTGTACAAAGCTAACGTGCTGGCGTTGCAACCATTGTGCTAGTTCGATGCTGTGAAACTCTCTATCTCCTACGATGACTAATTGATATTTGTTTAATAGCCGAATTACCGGACGTAATACTTGTTTTTGCTCTGCCAGGTTGCAGGCTCCCTTTTTGTCTAGCAATGTCCAAAATATGGGAAAAGCTCTTTTTTGATGAACGGCGCTAACCATTAAAACATTATTTGATTGCCATTGGGTTCTATCCAGTGCGATAATTAGTTGAGTTCCGGCTTTGATTTGACGCTCAATAATCTCTCTAACTAAGGGAAACCATAGCGCCAGTATACTTAATGAACCCAAAGATAAAAAACGTTGAACATGACGGCGACGACTATTTTCTAATATGGGTAATGGCAGATTAGCTGCCAATCTTTCTATTCGTACCGTTTTCTGGGATTGTAACAACCATACCAGCATTTTTAAGGTAATTAATTGCGCTGGCTTGAGATATTTTTCCAGGTATTTTTGATAAAATGATGGCAACATTTTTGCTCTGGTCTTGTATTCATAGCGAGACCGTTCCTTTTTATCACAACTTGATAGTTTTTTCTCTATTTAAAGTCTGTTGTCAATAAGCAGACGATTTTTTGCTTGGCGCTAAAGCGCCAAAACCTTTGAACACCCAAGTTCAGGGGGCGACAAGCGCCCCCTGAACAGACCCTGATGAGAAATCATAGGGCTATTGTGCAACGCTCTCTGGAGGCGGTTTTCTGGGCTTACGGCTGGGAACTAGAAAGAAAAACTCCCTCGGATAGTCCGGGGGAGTTTTTTTGTGCGCGATCGCGTATTTCGCCTCTACGCTTTTAATTACTTTATGGAAACACTTTGTTTTAATAAAAATGTTTCCATAAAGTTACCTTTTTTGCATTATCGGGGAGCGATCGCGAAGAAAATTTAGTCAAGCAACCAAGTATTAGTGGCAAAATCAACAGGCTCTTTAGGGAGAGGTGGAGCGTAATTTGGCAATTTCCCCGGTGATTTCCTGTACCCTGATGGTTGGATGTCTGACCTTTCTTTTTTCACAGCATTGGCTTCTTTGGCAGCATTGGCTTCTTTGGCACCATAGGCTTCTTTGGCACCATTGGCTTCTGCAATGAGCTTAGAGTTAGCTTCTGCAAGTTGCACGGCTGCTTTTTTTACTTGCTCAAGCTCTGCCTTGAGAGGTTTTGCTTGCTCAAGCTCTTTCTGAAGCTTCTTTACAAAAGTTTTTTGCTCATCCAACTCCGAGCGCAAGTCTGCAATTTGTTGCTGTAACAAGCTTTCCTTTTGGCTTCCTTGTTCGAGGGCAGCTTTCAACTCCGTTACAGTTGCTTCTAACTCAGCCTTAGTGGGGCTTTTGCTACTAGCAGTAGGTTTTTCGGTTGCATTTATTGGTAATTCGTTAGCTGGTTCAGCATCTTCTTCTAGAACTTCCTGGGCGACGACTTCTATAACAGGCGTACCATCTGAATCTGGTAAGTTTTGTGCTTCTTGGTGTATTAAGTCTGAGATACGTTTTTTAGCCATTATTGCCTCCAATCACGCTGTAATTCATCAGCCACGCGGCGGTAGTCTGCCTCAGCCTCCCGCGCATTCTTACCTCGCATATGAGTAACGGGAACACCATCAAGAGCCGCTCGTTCGTGGGCTTTGTAGGCACGAATAAACGCATGACAGGCGGGTATTCCTAACTCCATGAGCGTGTTTTGCGCCTCCAGTGCTTCCCCCAGACTCCGCGAATCAACCTTAGTCAGAAGCACCCGATGGGGGGTTCCTACGGGGGTGACGGCTTCGCGTACTGTCTCAATGAGGACAGCCAGATCCATCGGCGCACATGGCGTGGGCAAAACCAGATAATCAGCGATCGCCACTACCGCCGCTAATGCTTCGGATCGGAGCGCCGGAGGCGTATCTACCACTACTAAATCGTAACCTTCTATCTTGCGTAAACGACCTAAAAGTTTTGGATCTGTCTCTTTAGCTAGATCGAAGGGCATTTCACCCCGCGAAGCCCACCAAGACAAACTACCTTGACTATCTGCATCTACAGCTAAAACTTTGTATTTTTGTGAAAATATAGCCGATAATCCCATAGCTGTTGTGGTTTTCCCAACTCCACCTTTTCCATTAGTCACAACAACTATTTTTGGTGACGATGACATTTAAAATCTTCCTCTAAATTGCTGACGATGACAAAAATATACAGCTTTACGCGAACCGCGAGGGGTGGACGGCGATCGCAGGTATGGTATCTTTGGCGCGGTTAGCCAAAAAAATAGGCTGGCTCTAAGCCAGCCTATTTTTAGAAGAGATTAATTAGAACGTTCTTAAACCTAGAACCCTCCAGTTATCCCGCTTATTCCAGATACAGCTATTGCACCTGCGATCGCAGAAGCTGCAACAGATGTCAAAGCCGTCCCAAATATCCACCACGCAGCTGTAGCAGCAGATTTGCGAGTTTCTTCGGCTTGCTTCTTAGCGTTGCGCTTGATATCTTTGATGCGTTGTTTAGCTTGCTCTTGGAGGCGTTCTGCTCGGTTCATCACGCTATCACGCGCCGCTTCAATTTGGTCGATGATGCGGTTAGCATCAGCTTCAGAAATATCCTTGCGAGAACTGAGAACGGCGACTAAAGTATCGCGATCGAAATGGCTCAGACGCTCTTTTAATGCCTCGCCTCCTGCTTGGGGATCGTCAAACAGTTTGCGGAAGTCGCGCTTGATACCTTCATAGTTGAGTTCGGGACGCTCAAGCGAGTTGAGGTAGTTTTCAATGGTAGCATTAATGCTATCATTCACCGATTTAACGCGGTTCTTAACGTTCTCAACTTGTTCAACTAATTGGTTGCGAACAGATTCTATTTGATCTGCAATGTGATTGGCTTCCTCTTCGCTGATATCTTCACGTTGCGATAGGAACGATACCAAAGTAGAACGATCGAATTGCTTCAGGCGATCGCCCAAACTACCAAACCCAGCTCGCGGATCTTTGAACAACAATTGCAGATCGCGTTTGATGGCGTCTGGATTGAGTTCTTCTTTGTTTGTATTCCGCAAATAGCTTTCCAGATTTGCTTGCAAATCCTGTACCTTATCTTTAGCACGACTTGCCAAGCGGCGGGGTGCTTTGATAACGCTGCTAATATTCTCCTGGACGGAATCGACAATCTTATTGACTTGTTCTTCGCTCAAGTCTTGGCGTTGACTTAACAGTTTCACCAAAGTTTCGCGATCTACTTGAGAGAGCCGCTGTCTTAGCGCCAACGCGCCTTCTTTGGGGTCGTCAAATAGTTTAGCGAAATCGCGCTGAATGCCTTCTGGATTGAGTTCTTCCAGGTTGGTATTCCGCAGATACTCACCAATTGTCGTCGTAACTTTTTCGTACTGTTCCTTAGCTTTATCCGCAACTTGTTGCGGCGCTTGCATGATGTTATCGCGGACTGATTCAATCTGAGAGATTGTTTGATTAATCTGTTCCTCACTCAAATCGCCGCGTGCAGTTAGCAGTTGCACTAAGGTATCGCGATCTACTTGAGATAGGCGATCGCGCAACACTGTTAATCCGGCTTGAGGATCGTCTATGAGGGTTTGAAAATCGCGCTTAATACCTTCGGGATTCAGTTCTTCTTTGTTGGTATCGCGCAGATAAGCTTCTACTTTTTGCCGCAGTTCTTGTGTTTTGGATTTGGCTTGTTCTTGGAGTTCCTGAGCCTGCGACAAGACGCGATCGCGGGTTTCCTCTAGCTTACCAATCAGTTGATCTGCTTCTTCTGGGCTAAAGTCTTCGCGCTGTCCTAGCACTTGCACCAAGCTATCGCGGTCAAATTGAGATATGCGATCGCGCAAGGCTTCAAACCCAGCTTCCCGATCTTCCAAAAGTGTTTTAAAATCGCGCTCGATCCCTTCTGGATTGAGTTCCTCTTTCCCAGTCGAACGCAAGTAATTTTCAATTCGGCTGCGTAAATCTTGCGATTTTTCTTGAGATTCTGCACCACCGACAGTTTCCAAAATCTCTGTGCGAATACCTTCTAACTGATCGGCAATTTCATTCACCCGCTCTTCAGAAAAATCACCCCGCTTGTTAAGCAATTGCACGAAAGAATCGCGATTCACTTGCTCTAATAGCGGTCGAACGAAGCCTGGTGCAGCTTCAGGATCGTAGATAACATCTTTGAATTCCTGCTTGATAGTTTCGCGGTTCAAGTGCCAAGGTTGCGAATTTTGCAGGTAATTTTCTACATCTGACAAAATGGGGTTAGACTGTAGCGAAGGCAAATTCTCGACAACTTTACTGCCCAGTTGTTTCAGCTGACCGGAAACTTTTTCAACATCTACATCTGAGAGATTTACATTCTTCAGCGCCGATCCCACCAAGGCAGTAGTACCGTACTGCATTGCCCGTTCCATCAGTCCAGGCTGCTTGTCGCGTTCGCCGGATTCTCCCCTTGTTTCATCTAGCTGCTTGCCTAAGCTAGCGATGATTTCTTGTGGTTGAGCAGCGTCTACATTATCGCGCCCTTCAGCCATTACTTGCTGCGGTTGCTTATTAACTACTTGCTTCCACGCGCCTTCTAGTTGATCGACAACACGATCGATATCTTGTTTCGAGAAATCTGTGCGGCGGCTAACTAAATCAACAAAAGTTTGACGGTTAATGTTGCTGAGAATATCGCTGCCAGCGAGAGCTTTTACATCTGGCTCGTTGAGTAACTTTTCAAAGTTACCGCGAATATCTTTTAGGTCTAATTTCGGCAGTTGCAAATTGCCTACATAGTCCTCTACTGTATCCCGAATGCTGCTGGGGTCTAAACCAGAAGTCAATTCGCGACGAACTGCGGCGACCGATGCCTCTACGGTATTAACAATTTGGGCATTTGCAGCATTAGCGCCAAGGGCTGCGCCAGCTGTAGCCATAACACCTTGCATACCTGAAGTGGCGGTTTTGATTGCCGAACCAATGAACGAACCTACTGCATTAGAACCCGCCCACGCTAGCAACAAGAAGAAGGCTGACCAGATCGTTACGCCAATAATTGCGCCTAATCCTGGACTGCTAATTAGGCTAAGTTTTACGGCTAGAAAACAAGCGATGGACAAGGCTATGTTGACTGTAAATATAGTCCAAAGCCCGACTTTTGCTTCAATTTTGCGAACTTTCTTGCCCCAGGTGACAGACTCATCGTCATCATCAACATCAGCTTCTAATACATCATCTCCGGCTGAAATTCCGGCGGCAATTGATAAGTTGGTTAGTAGTAGTTGAAAGGCGAAAGCCATCACCACGCCCGCGACTAAGGCTACAAAAAATTGCGGGCCAGAAAAGATAAGTGCTGCTTCTTCTGGATTTATCTGGCTTTCTGGAAATTGTGCCATCCAGAATTGCTTGCTGGACAATTCCAGCGTAAATAACGCATTGTAAAACATGAGATCTTCCTCTTCAATGCTTAAATCAACACAAATGAGAGGCCGCGATTTGCCGATCGTATGGATGCGCGATCGCCAAGTTTTTTAGCCAAGCAATCTCTGCCAATGAGATTGTTGTACTTGGGTAGCATTTGGCTGGCGCTAAATTTGCAAATCGCCCTGACAGAAGCGTTGAACCGAACTTGGATATAATTACGAACTCGGTTCTATAATCTGTCTTGCTGTATACTTATTTTCTTAATTAAAGGCAGTAACTAAATCCCTCGAAAGTCTGAAAATAAAGCCCCTAGCAGAGCAAATCTCTCTAAAGATATATTCGTAAAACTTAATTTTTCGTCAACCTAAGTTGATGCTGGCGATCGCACCATGCAGTTAAGTTAGGCAATTTGCATATATACAAATTATTCGCCACTCCACATTGTTGCCATCTACTGCCTAACCAACAAGTACAGCGATGACAAGAATAATAAATAAAGACAATCAACAATAATAATTAAATCAAGGCAAGAGCGTTAGCCGAGCTTCACTACCGCTCCTGCCAAACCTGCTCAAAATACCGAAGGGGCGATGTTTGCAATCGCCCCGATATCTAACCGCCGCTACGCGATGCTGCTAGCGCAGCCGCTTTGCTACGCACTTTCCCTAAATAACTGGGTGCGATTTGCTTAGCGCAACGCTGAAGGGCGCGATCGCGCGATTGCTTAACTTAATAGCTGTGTTCGACAATCACTTTATCGTTCTCAGGCTCCGAAAACTTCTGATTTAGCGAAGCGTCGCGGATGACTTGCCACAGTGAAAGCAGTTCCTCACCCCTTAAATCGCTCGATAGGTATTTCTGAATAATTTGATCCAGTTCTTGCAAAGTGCTGGGAAGCGTAACCGAGCTGGTAACTTCTGACATAAGGCAACCTCGTGCAGACAGGATTGATGCGCGGTAAGACCGTACTACTCCCATTGTAATTAAATTTAAAATTAGACTGTATCAAAAGCAACAATTTTTAGTGATAATTAAGGATATACAGCATAAAAAAATTTTCGTCTGTAGCGATCGCTGCTATTCCTAGAGTGGTAGCTAATTGGCTGGCGATCGCAGACCCAAAACCCACAATTTTGGGCGGATCTGCGTTGCGTAATTAGTGCGCGTAGGACGAAGTACGAGCCGCAGGCATCGCCTTAATACGCTTGATACACTCAGGACTATCATTATTTCGCTTATTCACCAGCGTGCTAACAGCATAAACTGTCATCTCTTCTGCTAAATAAGGGCGCAACAAAGACTGCACGTAATCGGACTTTTGCACCTGGGGATCTAGCCACACATCGTAGTCTTTTGCATCAATAATCACAGGCATTCTGTCGTGGATGGGGCGCATTATTTCATTCGGTTCAGTAGTTAAAATAGTGCAAGACTGAATCTCTTCACCCTCTGCATCTTGCCAACGCTCCCACAACCCAGCAAAAGCAAAAGGTTCCCCATCTCGCACGCGGAAATAAAACGGCTGTTTCTTCTTTTCTTGTTGCTGCCATTCATAAAAACCATCAGTCAACACCAAACAACGCCGCTGCTTGAAAGCAGAGCGAAAAGATGGTTTTTCTGCCACTGTTTCGGCTCTGGCATTAATTAACCGCGCCCCCATTTTTGCATCTTTTGCCCAACTAGGAATTAACCCCCAATGCAACATCTTAAACTGCCTGTTTGCATCGTCCTTTGTCTGTAAAATTGTTGCTACTGGCTGCGTCGGCGCGATGTTATATCTTGGTGTCAGCGAAGCAACATTATCTACCTGAAACGCTTGGGCTATTTTCTTCGCTGTCTGACTCTGAGTAAATCTTCCACACATAGTTTTGTCCTCACTTACGCAAATTAAAATGCTTTTACCAACTTTTTAAATATGTTGGCCAATTTAAACACAAGATTTTTACCCCTTACTTAGCAACTAAAGAGGTTTTGGGTTGTTTTTTGATTTATGCGGGCATACTTAATAAGAAGTTACCAGCACCTCCGTTATTTTGCCTCGCTTCCCCGCCTTAGAGTTAATTGAGCGCGATGCTGATATTGTATGAATGTTGAAGCCGCTGTATAGATCCCGAATAAACCCACAATCGGAATTAGAGAGCATAACTTTTACTCCACGCGATCGCAGTTCTGCAAAAATGTCTCTAAGTTTAATTTGCTCCTCTTCGTTGAAGAAGTTGCGACTGTAAGCGGTGAAGTTACTTGTCTGGCTTAGAGGATAGTAAGGCGGGTCAAAGTAAACAAAATCTTGGCTAGTTTTGGCATATTCCAAAACTGATTTAAAATGTCCTGTTTCTATTTTAGCAAATTTAAGTGCAATCGAGGCGCTTCGGAGTATATCTGGCTGACATATTTGAGGGTTTTTATATGTACCGATCGGTACATTAAATTGACCGCAGCGATTTTCTCTATATAGACCGTTAAAACAAGTTTTATTCAGATAAATCAGCCTTGCGGCTCTTTCTATATCAGAGCCAGTAGTACGAGAGCGCAAATAGTAGTAATAATCACCGCTATGTCTGGCGCGATGTTCTGACAACAGTTCAATCAACAGCTCTACATTATCTCGAACGCAGCAATAAGTATTAATCAACTCTTGATTAATATCCATTAAAATAGCTTCTGCTGGAAGTAAATGAAAAAATACAGCGCCACCCCCCAAGAATGGCTCATAGTAATTTTTAAAATCTGTGGGGAAATAGGGAAGGTATTGCCCAATCAGCTTGCTTTTACCACCAGCCCATTTAAGAAAAGGACGCGGCGCTAATTTTTCTGTAGCCTGAGTTGACATTTATATTTCCGGGCGTCGTGGATGGGGCGTTTCGCCCTCTAGTATTAGGCAGTGGGGCATCTGTAGAGCTTTTAGGAATTCAAGGGCTAGTAGGCTATACTTGTCGAACTGGCTGACAAATGCTAACAGTTAGAGTGCAGCGATCGCGATTCAGGCAAAATGCCTGCACTAGACAATTATGTTTGATGGGTTTTGGACTAACGTCTCTCGGTACTTCAGCTACTTTATCAGCATCACTCTGGGGATTTTCTTATATTCCTTCGAGCGAGTGCAAAATTTTTTCAAGCGCCCAACCACAGCTATAGCTACGGTTGGCTTTCTCTTAGCCGCCATAACCTTTGTTGCCCTAACCCTCCGGGCGATGTTGGGATTGAGTCCAGTTTAGTAGTATCTGAAAAAATTTGCTCGTACTGTCTTGAAGACAGCGGATGATTATGGCTACAGACCGTCGTGTTTCTCGTGTTGGAGCGCTAATTCAACGCGAAATCAGCCAAATGCTGGTTAACGACATCAAAGATGACCGCGTGGGTGCTGGTATGGTCAGCGTAACCGATGTGCAAGTTTCCGGCGATCTCCAGCACGCCAAAATCTTTGTCAGCATCTATGGTACTGAAGAAGCAAGAGCCGAAACCATGGATGGGCTAAAAGCGGCAACTGGCTATGTGCGTCGAGAACTCGGACAGCGGGTACGCCTGCGCCGCACTCCAGAGGTGCTGTTTGTAGAAGATCGCTCCCTAGAACGCGGTGACAGGGTGCTGTCGCTGCTAAACCAAATTTCGAGCGATCGCCCAAACAAGAATGACGAAGAAGATATCCTTGGGGCAGAAGAATAACTACTTTTGAGTTTTAGGGGGCAAATTTTACCTGAATGCCATAAATCCAAACGAAAAATATTTATGAACCCGCCCTTGCTAGAAAATGTAGGGGCGGTTTTAATTAAGCTGTTGCATATTTAATTTGCTCCCGCACTGGCCAAAAGTTTTGCAGCCCATAGCTGTTCTTGCTTTTACATAACCTGACAGGCTTTAGGACATACGCCCCGCCCAGACGCTTCGCGCTTTTAACTTACCTAGCACAGCAATATCATCTCTTCTTACTCAAAACAACAAGCCCGCCTTACTTTAAGGTTTATGAATGACACCCCCATGCTGCCCGATTTAGACGCCCTTTCCCTCGAACAACTTGTTGCTCAAATGTTCGTGGTGCGCTCGTCTGGCTTCCTGTTCGACCACCAAATCAAGTATCCTGACTGGGAACCCCCAGCCGAACAGCTACAGCACTGGGTAGAAGATTTGGGTGTGGGTGGCGTTATTTTACTTGGAGGCAGTGCGGGTGAAGTAGCGCTGAAAACGCAACAACTCCAAAGCTGGGCAAAAATTCCTCTACTCATAGCCGCTGATATTGAAGAAGGTGTCGGGCAGCGCTTTAGCGGTGCAACTTGGTTTCCGCCGCCGATGGCAGTTGCCGCAGTTGCCCGCAGAGATCCTGCTCTTGCCATCCGCTACGCCGAAGAAATGGGCGCCAGCACCGCCCTCGAAGCTTTAGCGATTGGCATTAACTGGGTGCTTGCTCCTGTTGTGGATGTTAATAACAATCCCGATAACCCAGTGATCAACGTGCGGGCGTTTGGCGAAGAGCCATCTGAGGTCTCTGCGTTGGCTACTGCTTTCATTCGGGGGGCGCACCGCCATGCAGTTTTAACAACTGCCAAGCACTTTCCCGGACACGGCGACACGGCTACTGATTCCCATCTAGATTTGCCCGTGTTGCCGCATTCAGCTTTCAGGTTGGCTGATGTTGAACTCCCGCCGTTTCAAGCTGCGATCGCATCTGGTGCAGACGCGGTGATGAGCGCCCACCTGCTCATTCCCAGTTGGGATACTGAATTCCCCGCAACTTTATCCAAGCGGATTTTAACTACTCTGCTGCGGGAGGAGATGGCATTTGAAGGCTTGATTGTTACTGATGCCTTAGTTATGGGCGCGATCGCCAACCGCTATGGCGCAAACGAAGCCCCACTCTTAGCCCTAGAAGCTGGCGCTGATATTTTACTCATGCCAACAGATCCCCCCGCTGCTATTCAAGCCATCTGCGAGGCTGTGAAAAATGGGCGCATTACTGTCGAGAGAATTCGCGCTTCTGTCGAGCGCATTTGGAAAGCCAAACTCAAAGTCTGCTCTTCCTCTCGCTCTCCCGAACATATTACGTCTTCTTTGGCTAAACCCGCTGCAATGACAACCGCGGCCAATATTTTGCAACACGCCCAGATTGTTTGCGGTTCCGTCCCACTACCTGCCCGCAGCGGCAATTTACGCAATTTAATTGTTTTAGATAACGCCTTGGGCTGCGACTTCCTCACTCAACATACCCCTGCTGTGGCTCTACCGAGATCTTTGGGTTATGAACTCCAACTGCTCGACCGCCACACTACTTTACTTTCTGACTGGGTGTTTTATCATAAATCTGCCTTACCCGTACAGCCGACAATATTACAACTGTTCATTCGCGGCAACCCCTTCCGAGGCAGTGCTGGACTCACGCCTGTCGCGCAGGCTTTGTTTAAAAGATTGTTAGAGAACTCCAATCTACTCGCGCTGGCGATCTATGGTAGTCCTTACATTCGAGGGCAGTTTGTAGCGCAATTACCGCCGGAGATACCTTGCGTCTTTTCCTACGGTCAGACCCCACAGGCTCAGGCGATCGCGCTTAAAGTTTTGTTTGGTTCCTCAACAATTAGCCCTTAAAGAGCGACTATTTTTAATTTTTCT
This sequence comes from Microcoleus sp. FACHB-831, assembly GCF_014695585.1. Taxonomy (NCBI): domain Bacteria; kingdom Bacillati; phylum Cyanobacteriota; class Cyanophyceae; order Oscillatoriales; family Microcoleaceae; genus Microcoleus; species Microcoleus sp. FACHB-831. The sequence continues at coordinate 29,641 of NZ_JACJON010000013.1, forward strand.
TAACCATTAATCTACACCCATATTTAATTAACAGGGTTACGCTTGAGTGTGATGCTTCTCAGGCTATTTGTTTGTCATCCGCATATTGACAGATTTCTTTTATGTCAAAGTTCCCTGACTTTTGCATTATCTATATATACGATTAAATAGTTTGTAACTGCCTATACTGAAATAATTTTGTGTTCGCGATACAGGATTTTGTTTTATATTAGTTTATAAGTTCTAGGTACTTAATTTAGAGGCTGAGACAATGAATCTTGAAACATTGGCAAGCGTCTCATCTGTGCAATACTCCATCGACGTACTTCAAGAGGAAGCACGCCAGCTCATAGAGCAAGGGATTGTTAGTCGTCAGCAACCCATCTATGTGCTATGCCAATACATTCCCGCCCGCGAGTGGGTATGTGTTGAATGCGAGTTAGAAAGATGTGACTTTTTGCTCCGCGATCGCATTGGCGATTTGGTCGGGCAAGAAGCATGGCAAAATGATTAATCAATCTTGTTGAGAAAAAGACTGTTTGCGGAAACAAAGCATTTTATATCACCTTGAATATTAATAAGGAAGACTGGTATAACCTGCTAGGTTGCCGATCCTTGCTTAATAATCGATTTTACGGATGTATCATCCGGTTGAGATTGATATAATTAAAACCCGCGATCGCCCAACTGTAAGGCACTCGGACGGCATTACAAAATATAACTGCTTGCTAAGGGTCGAAGGCTAGCGCCGTCCGCGCCGCCTCCAAGGATACCCTAATCAATCCCTTATCTATATATTTGAGTCTGGGTTCCGCAGGTTTTCCAGCTCAATGCGGATTGCAGCTATTTGTGCAGTCAATTCCTGTAGGTCTAGCTGCACGCTGGGCGGTGCGACTGTTTCCGTCGCCCCTGGGGTATCCGCCGTTGTCTGGGAAGCAGGGGGGTTATTGCGTTGCGCGAGCATATTGTCAACGAAAGTTCTGGCTTCTACTTCCGTTACCGCTCCTTTGTCTGCAAACTCTTCAACCAGTTGATTTAAATCCGTTCTGAGCAACTCAAGATTGCGATCGCGCTTTTGAGCATCTTGCACGCTCTCAATCGCCGAAGCCGTCGCGCCTAATGTAACGCGAAAGCCTTTTTGCACTAACTGAATCAAATTGTCAGGGTTCATTCTAGCAGGGGTAAATCAAGGTAAGACAGCCCTTGAGAATTAATATGCCGAATTTGCGGGCAGATACAAACGCGGGGTAGGTAAGCTATTACAGCGAACCGACCTGCGTCTGGACTCTACCGCAAGTCAGAATACCCAAGAAGGTATTATGCTTAACGATCAAGCTGATGGCATCCTCCTTAAGGAGGGGGTTGGTTTAGCTGGCCTGTTCAACGAACTGACTGACATCTTCAATCAAGCGAGTAAGTTCAGCTTCTGTAGTCAAGCGGATGCGGTCGTCTCGCAGAGTAATCAAAACTTTGGCAGCAAAGGGACTCGGCCAGATATTAGGATTGCAAAAAATCTCTAGAAACACTTCCCCGGTGTATTGATATTCCATAGGTTTTTGGGGAGTGGTTTTGCCTCCCTTAGTAGCGGCAACCTTGAGGCTTGCCATTAATTGCGCGATCGCTTCTTGTAAATTCTGGGCTGCCTCTAGAGTAAAGTTGCAGGCAACAGAACCTTCAACCAGGTTGAGCATTAGTTTTGAAGACATGAGCAATTAATCTTAAGATCATCCTACTAATGCTAAAAGATATAGTCTGTTCGCGAAAGGTAGCGCCTAGAAAATTAAGCTGCACGGGCTGCTATTAATTAAAAATATTGTCAATAAATTCAGATTAAAAACACATAAAACCGTTATTTAAAAAGCTTTTTAGACATTTTCCATCCTTATTTAAGCTCTAGACTAGATGTCATAGAACTTAATAGTAAATCCAGGGGGATTCCATGACCCTAGATAACCGCTCTACAGTGCGTAAGGTTTTAATCATCACCTTACTGCTCAACCTGTTCGTGATGGCGTTAAAAGCAGTAGTAGGGTCGTCTACAGGTTCCCTCAGCTTGCTAGCTGATGCCTTGCATAGCGTCACAGATAGCGCCAACAACATACTAGGATTGATTACCAGCAGGTTTTCCTCGCCCGCGCCCGACCGCGACCACCCCTACGGACACCAGAAATTTGAAGCAGTGGGGGCGCTGGGAATAGCCGCTTTCTTAGGGATCGCCTGCTTTGAAATTTTGCAAGGGGCAGTAGAGAGGATTCTCAAAGGCAGCGACCCAGTTAAGATATCACCACCAGAACTGTGGTTGCTGTTACTTGTGCTGGGCATTAATATTTTCATAGCCTTCTACGAGCGGCGAGAGGGGCAACGGGTGGGCAGCCCGATTTTGATTGCAGACGCCACACACACCATGAGCGATGTTTGGGTAACGATCGCAGTCCTTCTGGGGTTGATTGGCGTTTGGCAAGGGATACAGTGGCTCGATATAGTTTTATCTTTTCCAGTCGCTTTGTTGGTGTTTTGGAGTGGCTGGTCAGTGTTAAAAGAAAATTTGCCTTGGCTGGTGGATGAGATGGCGATCGCTCCAGAAGCAATTCATGCCATAGTCATGCAAGTCCCAGGAGTAATTAACTGCCACGACATTGCATCCAGAGGCGTTGTCGGGCGTCAGGTATTTATTGAAATGCACCTAATTGTAGACGCAAATGATGTAGAAGCCGCTCACCGCATTACCGAAGAAGTCGAAAGCCAACTAGAAGCAAAATTCCGCCCGGTGCGTATTATGATTCACGTCGAACCACCCGCTTATCGCTCCGACCTAATTAGCTATGAATCGGAATCAAAACGCGGGTAGTTTTCCACAGGTAATATGACTTTTCCACAGAATTTGACGAGTTTTCCACAGGTAAATCCAGGCTGATGGGCGCGTACCTTAGTTTAATTACCAGTCGCGAGGGGTTCGTCAGTCGATTCGCACGGGTGAAACGTTAAAGCTTTTTGGCAGTTGTCGTCAATTCGACTAACCGTAAGTTTCTTATCAGCGTCGTAGTTGTAATTTTTTAGTAAGCAAGACGGCGCGATCGCTCCTCAATCAGTTACAACAAAATGCTAGCGATCGCCGCCTTGATCAAACAAACAAGTTAATCAATCATAATTTTTAGATGTACTTCGCTCGTCTAAACTAATTGGCCCAGCACCAAAAGCGTACACCATCAGCAATCCACCAATAAGGGATAAATTTTTCAGAAACTGAATTACCTGCATGCGATCGCCAAAATCGGAGTGAAAGATTAGCGTAGTTGGAATCATAAATACGAGCAGCGCGATCGCACCCCAACGCGCTTTGTAACCCAACAACACTGAGAGTCCACCCACCAGTTCAGCAACAATTGCACCGACAAGCAACAAACCCGTCAGCGCTTGCGGGATGCCCTTGGAAGCCATAAACTGTTGCGTACCGCCAAAGCCCGTAATCTTGTCAAAAGCGGACTTAAAAAAAATAACGGTCAAGAAAACCCGCGCTATGAGTGGAATGTACCTTTGCATATTTATCACCTAGTTTCATCTTGCTTTTAAACTTATAACAACATACCCGCGATCGCAGCAGTCATAAAATCTGCAACTAGAGATGTGGGGGCAGTCCTAAAGAAAGTATTAACCCTGTCGTGCGGATTGTCGATTTGATAGTTTGAATAAGAGTGGATGACCAAAACCTCCAGGGCTGGTAGAACCATAAGGAGAAAATTAAATGGTACGAATTTTTCTTTCAGCGGGTCATGGTGCTGGCGATCCGGGTGCGGGAGCTGGTGGGACAACGGAAGATAGAGAGATGAGGCTGGTGCGGGATGCTACTGTCGCTGAACTGCGATCGCGCGGTTGCGATGTCACGTCTGTTCCTGATTATCTTAGTCTGATAGAAACTATTAGCTGGATCAACGATCGCGCCCGTCGCGGTGATGTGGCTTTAGAAATCCACGCAGATGCATACGGTAACACCAACGTGCGCGGTGCTAGCGCTTACTATGCTGAGGGTAACGAGCAGCGAGAAAGCGATACTCAATTATTACTGCGATCGCTACTTGAGTCAGTTTCTGGATTACCCAGTCGTGGAGTTAAACCGGATACTTCTACAGGCGTTGGTAGTTTGGGCTTCTGTCGTCAAATAAGTATTCCGTCTATTTTGATGGAGTTGGGCTTTCTCACAAATCCTAGCGATCGCGCTTTAATGCAACGCAGGCGCAAAGATTATGCTAATGGCCTTGCTGATGGTTTGCAAGCTTGGAGTGAGAGGGAAGCTAGGCGGCAAGGCTTGACTCCACCCCCTCCGCGTGCCTACCCAGTTATTAGTATCAAAATTAACGGCCAGTTTTATAGAAAGCAGGGAATTTTGGTTAATGGTAATGCCTCCGTCCCTGTTGTTTTCTTTAAGTCTTTAGGAATCGATCCGGCTAAAGCCACAGGGTTACGCCAAGTAAACTACCGCAATGTGGCCTATGTCAAAGCGGTTGATTTGCAGCAGTTTGGGGTTTCTGTTAAATGGGATAATCCAAACAAGACAGTTATCTTAACTACTAAGTAGTTCATGAATGCTTCCCAAACGCGATCGCTCTCTACCATCGTCCTCGCAGGTGGACAAAGTTCTCGCATGGGTCGAGATAAAGCCTTGATAGCTGTCCGAGGCGTGCCGTTACTCCAGCAGATTTGTGATGTTGCTCTCCAATGTGCTTCTCAAGTCTATGTAGTCACGCCTTGGCCACAAAGGTATCAAGAGATACTTCCCAGCAGATGCATTCTTGTTCAAGAACAGCCTCTACCTGGGGAAACGGTTAAAGAATCTCCTCACGGGCCACTCGTGGGATTCTCTCAAGGGCTAGCGCAGGTGCAAACAGAGTGGGCGTTGTTACTCGCCTGCGATTTGCCCCAACTTCGAGTTGATATATTGCAAAATTGGTCATCGGAGTTGGAAAACGCACCAAAAGATGCGATCGCGCTTCTAGCACGACACCCCAAAGGATGGGAACCGCTTTGTGGTTTCTACCGCCGCAGTTGTTTGGCGGTGCTAACTGAATATATTGATGGTGGGGGAAGATCTTTTCAAGGTTGGTTGGCGCAAAATTCCGTCGAGGAATTGCCGTTAAGCGATCGCGCTCTATTATTTAATTGCAACACACCCGACGATCTTAAAAAGATATGAATAAGATTTAGGCAAAAAAACTTAGTTTCTACAAAAAATCGTTGGTTGCTATTCCCCACGCTCTAATTTAAAGTAAAGCGAATAAAAGGGCTACTGCCAGCAGCGTCGCCGGGAGTGCTAAGAAGAACAGCAGCGCCATTTGAGTCCATGCTCTTTGCAGCGCTTTAAATTCAGCAATACTATTCCAACGTCTGGTTTTCCAAGCCCATTCATTACCCATTGCTCCCAGCATGATCGCCACAAAGAAACCCATCGGCGGTATAAAAAAAGCGCCAAAAGATAAAGCGCCAATCCAAACCCTATGGGACATCGACCAAAACGGAGCCAAAAGAAAAGCCCCCCAATTCCAGCCCAAAATTTCAGCCGGGACGCTTCCATTACTCAAAAAACCCTGCCCTGAAGTATTAGCTAAACTATTGGATAACTCAGCAAGATACGATGGCTCAATGTCAGCAGCGCGTTGCGGGTATCTCTGGGCAGATTTTAGCGCCGCCAATGCGCTTCGGGCGCTGGCAAACCTTTGTTCGAGAGCGGGTTCTGTTAGTTGCTCAATCCAACGCACCAACCCAGGACTAACGCTCACGTTGTTTGCAAAGCAAATCCGCAAATTCTGTTGGGGTAAGTCAGCAGGCGTTCTCCCAGTTAACAAGTGAATCAGAGTTGCACCCAAGGCATAGAGATCTGACGCAGGTACGGTTCGTCCCCAAAATTGTTCTAAGGGCGCATAGCCGCAAGTACCAACAACCGTAAAGGTTACGCCCTCAACACCAGCTCTATCCTGAACTGCGCCAAAATCCACTAAATACACCCGCTTATCTTCTGCGAGGATAAGATTGCTGGGCTTAATGTCGCGGTGGAGAACGGGCGGACTCAACTCGTGCAGATATATGAGAATGTCCAGCACAGAGGTTGCTATGTGACGTATCTGGGATTCGTTGAAGCGATCGCCTCTAGCTAATATCTGTTGCAGCGATGCACCTGGAATATGTTCCTGCACCAAGCCAAACCACGACAACCCACTACCGCTCACGTTGTCGAGGGAAAAATAATCGCGATAGCGGGGAATCCTGGGATGCTGGAGATGTTTGAGGACTTGCGCCTCGCGCTCGAACAGCTTGAAGTCGTCCCACTGTAGATGGGGACTAAAAGCCAGCAATTTAACAATTACCAGTTCTCTCGGATTGGCAGACAAATCAATTGCCAGCCAAGTTTGTCTGCCCGCATTTTTGTTTAATGGTTCTTTAAGTTGATAGCGCTCATGCAGTATCTGCTCTGCTTGCAGCATTTAGTCACCATTCCTTACAGCCGCGATCGCTTTCTCAATCTAGCGAGAACTAACTGCCGAGTGCCATAAGCAATTGCGGATCGTATTTATAGTTGATAATTCGTTGCTGATTGCCATGAATCATCAAGCATGAATTATTAGGTATTACACTTCGCGGGCTTCTGCCAAGATTGGTGCGGGGTAACAGCAGGTGCTGCGGCTGTAAGGGTAACTTCTCCTTTCTCGTTCACTACCCACCCTTGAGCTTCCACAATCCGATTTGGCATTTGGGATTTGGCATTTTGAATTGAGGGCGCGAGGTAAGTTCTCCCCTGCTCCCCTGTTCCCCTGTTCCCTTGGTTTCTCGGAGTGCCCAAATCCACCAGCACCCCTTCATCACCTAGAGGTTCGTTGGGGTTGGCAGGCAAACCACCTTTCCCGGTAACGACAAATTTGCTTTCTGGTCGATCGCTGCTGGCTTGGCAGCCTTGTCCTACCAATCCTTCGACATCAACAGGAGTTGCTTCCAAGGTAGATAAATCCTGACTGGGATCTACTCCAAGGGTAAAGATCTCGACAATACCATTGACTCCAAACTCCGAACGGGCAGTAATGTCGCTTGAGGGGGTAAGGCGATCGCGGAACTTAAGCCCATAAACGCCATCAGTTGTAAGATTTATATACCCTCCGTTGCCTCCAACTGCATTGGCGAAGATATCGCTATTTTCTTTGGGAACAGCGACCACAAATGGGGAATCAATAATAATGTTGCCTCCATTGCCCGTCTTGCCTGATGTGGCAGAAATAGAACTGTTATTCCGCAGCAGCACGAATTTGTCTGCGTCTAAAATCATGTTCCCGCCTTCGCCCGTCGTAGTTCCTGCCCTGAGAAATCCTTGGTTGTCAAGCTTTATAGATTCGGAGGCGTTAATTAGTAAGTTGCCTGCGTTGCCTGTACCTTTGCTATCTACAGCAATGCCAGCGCGATCGCCGATAGTTAAATTCCTCGTGTCTATCGTGATAATGCCACCGCTGCCCGTTGCTCCCGATTCCACATTACTGAAGATCGAAGTGCCCTCGCCTGCTACAGACACGCGATCGCGGGTATCAATAAATATGGCCCCCGCATCTCCCTGTCCATAAGTGCGGGCATTGAGTTGAGCGCCATCTGTTAAAGAAAGCGTCCCAGCGGTAATGGTAATGGCGCCACCGTTGCCAGTTGCTTCCGATTCCACGTTACTGAAGATCGAAGTGCTATTGCCTGATATAGATACGCGATCGCCTGCATCAATACTGACGTATCCCGCATCTCCCTGTCCATAAGTGCGGGCATTGACTTGAGCGCCATCTGTCAAAGAAAGCGTCCCAGTGGTGATGCCGATGTAGCCACCGCTTCCCGTTGCTCCCAATTCCACATTGCTGTATATGGAAGTGCCCTCGCCTGCTACAGACACGCGATCGCCCGCAGTTATATCGACGAATCCCGCATTCCCCTTTCCAAAAGTGCTGGTATCAAGTAGAGCGCCATCTGTCAAAGAAAGCGTCCCAGTGGTGATGCCGATGTAGCCACCGCTTCCCGTTGCTCCAGGGTAGACAATGCTGGAGATCGAAGCGCCATTGCCTGATATCGATACGCGATCGCCTGCAATTATATTGACGTATCCTGCATCCCCTTCTCCAAAAGTGCTGGTATCAAGTTGAGCGCCATCTATCAAAGAAAGCGTCCCAGTGGTGATGCCGATGTAGCCACCGCTTCCCGTTGCTCCAGGGTAGACAATGCTGGAGATCGAAGTGCTATTGCCTGATATAGACACGCGATCGCCCGCATCAATAATGACGAATCCTGTATCCCCCTTTCCAGCAGTACTGGCAGTCAGAAGTGCGCCATCTGTCAAAGAAAGCGTTTCCGTTGTGATGTATATGTCACCACCTTTGCCCGTTGCTCCCAATTCCACATTACTGAAGATGGCAGTGTTTTTGCCTGCAATAGAGACACTATCGCTAGCATTAATAATTACTGTCCCCGCATCGCCCTGTCCAGAAGTACTGGCATCGAAAAATGCACCTTCGCTTAGGGAAACAGACTGTGCTTGGATATTAATTTGTCCGCTATCGCCAATAGCATTTTTTCCGACAGCGTTTTCAATAGAGCTATTTTGTATTGCGATCGCTCCAGTTGCATTCAGTGTAATATCTCCGCCTTTACTACCGATATCACCCCCTCCTGGCAGTATTCCAGCAGTCAGCTTGCTTCCTCCTAAAATATTTAAATTTGCTGCGTTGATAGTAATGCTGCCGCCATTATTAGTAGTTGCATCAACAATAGCGCCGTTTGTAATAGATACATTCGAGCGTTGCACGCCAGCCGGAAAACTTAAACTCAAGTTATCGCCATCTACCTTTAGCGCGATCGCTCCTGGAGAAGCCAATCCTCCCAACTCAATTCGACCGCTTAATGCGTCTAATTTTCCACCATTTACGTTCACATCGCCACCAACTAACAGCAAATTCAACCCCTCATAAAGTTGCAAGTTGCTATTTGAAGTTACAATCGGTTTCGGCGAACTTAAAGTAGAAATAAATCCACTAGGATCGCCAACTAATGTCAATAAACTATTGCCATCGCCGGGATTCGTAGCGCTAAATTTGCCCCCGTCAGGCCACACTAAAGCATCTAATGTTGTAGCTACAAACGAGCCTTTTCCTCCTGTAAAACCTACGTCTAAAGAAGCATTTGCACCAAACTGAATGCCGCTAGGGTTAACCAAAAAAAGATTTACATTACCACTATTCGTGTAAATTTTTCCATTAATAAAAGAGGGAGTTCCCCCCGTAACGCGAGTCAAAATATTTGTAATATCCGGAGCGCTATCAAAATTTACCCTCTCGCCTATATCGAGGTTAAACTTTCCAAAGCTATGGAATAGATTAGTTCCAACTGTCTTCCCATCTGATTCGAGAATCTCGTATATTGGGCCAGTCAACGGCCTCGCCGTTCCCAAAGTTCCATCTAAAGTGATGCTTTGGGCAAAAGCGCACCCAGAATGGGGTAAAAAGTAAAAAGTAAAAAGGCTAAAGAAAGAAGTAAATATTTTCTTTTTGCCCTCATTTCCAGACAAATCATGAGAATGTTTTTGCTTTTTCATAGCCAATTTCCCACCATAACAAAGGGTGCCCAAAAATACGGATGCCTATACTCAGGCTTTTGCAATAGACTTTGTTGAGCGCGACGCAGCGCCTCGGCTTTGGTTACAGAAGTATTGCCTAATTCGCGGTAGAAGCCAGTCATAAGGTTTGCAGTCGCTTCATCACTTACATACCAAAGACTGGCTACCGTACTGCGTGCCCCTGCCTTTATTGCTACACCTGCCAGCCCCAAAGCCGCCCGCTTATCTCCACTCGCCGTTTTACAAGCACTCAGCACGAGTAACTCAATTGCAGTGCCTTTTTTTTCTCGACTTCGCAGTAAATTATCTAACTGATTGACATTAATTTTACCATCCCAAGTCAGAATAAACGTATCCTCAGCTTTGGAACTAAACTCGCCGTGAGTGGCAATATGAACGACGGGAAAGGGAGTATTTTGAATTGCTTGTTGCAGGGCAATGCTAGTAAATTGCTGGTCTAACAAAACCTTACTAGGAACCTCGGATTTAATGGTTCGCAATTCCTCAGCCACTTGGGGCAGTGCAGAGAAATTTTGACGTGCTTCGGTTAGTCCGGCGGTTAGAGCTTTTAAGGGCTGGCGTGCTAACGGTTTGGGGTCTAAAAGTTGCAATCCAGGCGTGAGGGCAATGCCATATTTTTCCACCAGATATTGTTTTCCATCGTGAAGCGTCGCCATCGGCACGTTCAAAAATGGCCCATCGAGGACAAAGACTAGGGTTTTTATTTGCGACTTTTCTAGGTCTGCCTCAATTGGTTTAATTAACCAGTTATATACTTTTTGGGAGACGGGTAAAAAGTTGCGATTGGTGCGGGTTACTAACAACTGGCGCAACTGAACGACGGTTTTTTCTATTTCGGTTCGCGAGATTGGCGTCGTGTAGTGGCGCAAGGGGGCGTCAGGTTGGGAGACGATCGTTTCCAACCTATCCTCTAAAATAATTGGATAGATCGCGACTGCTTTGCGATCCACTTGGTCAATTTGTTTGGGGCTAGCGGTCAAACAATTTTCGCGAAAGAAGTTGTCTAGTTCGGCTAATTGTAGGGATTCAATAGTCTGACGAGCTTTTATTAAGTTTTCCTGGCTGGGTTGTGAACCTTCATCTGGTTGTAAAAGCAAGCTTACTAATTGACGGTAGACGGGTTCGACACTTTCTCGGAAGGAGAATTGCACGTCGGAATTAATGGCAACTAGGTCGGTGCGTAATAACTGGAGGCTGTTGACTGCTTGAGTGTAAGCAGCGATCGCTTGTTTATTTTTTCCCTGTAGTTTCAGCAATCTCCCCATCTGCCACTGCCATTTATATGCTATGTCTGACGCATCTATTGACTGGGCTAAAATCAAGGCTTGGCTGCTAAGAGAAATTGCCTCCGACCACTGCTTGCTTTGTTCGTATACGTTACCCAGTCCGCCAAGTGCATATGATTCGGCTCTCGGATCTTTGAGTTGTCTAGCTTGTTCAACAGCGGTTGCTAATAATTGCGCCGCTAACAATTTTGGATTTTGGATTTTGGATTTTAGATTATCTATAGGTAATGTAGGATCGTCTGATAATTTCATCAGACTTTGTGCTAGATTAATCCGCGCATCTACAGATTGGCGACTTGCAGGTAAGTTAGCAACAAGCGCTTCTATTTGCGGCCACAATGCCACTGCTTCTGCCTGCTGCTTGGTTTCTACTAACAGACTGAGTTGATTTAGAAGACTGTTTGCTTTGGTAGTTGGAGAAGCCGCGATCGCGGCTGCTTGTTGATAATATGCTAATGCTGCTTTAGTATCTCTTTGGGCGCGGCTGGTGTTACCCAAGCTTAAGAGAGCATTAGCGGTATCCCCAGAAGATTGCAACCTTTGCGCGATCGTTAAACTCTGCTCCAACACTTTGCGCGATTCGTCTACGTTGCCCACTAACCGCAACGCATTGCCCAGCGTATGCCCTGCTGCTGCTTTAGTCTGGGAGTCTGGTTCCGCCGAGAAACCCTGGTTTACCTGTTGCAGTGTTTCTAACGAGCGGCGATAAAGTCCGAGCGATCGCAAGGCTTGAGCTTGGTTGATTTTAGCCCGCAGCGAACCAACGCGCTCGCCTGCTTTTTCGTATGCCTCCGCTGCCTGCTGCCATGTATCTACAGCTTTTTCGGCGCTATGCAGTGCTAGTTGCAGACTTGCTTGGGTGTTAAGCGCTTGGGCCAAAACGAGTTTTGATTCCTTAGTGCTTGTCCCGCTATTTTTGAGGAGTTCCAAACTAGATGCGATCGCTTTCTCTGCCGATTTCCACTGTCCCAACTGTTGATAAGTTAGTGACAAATTACTCAGCACCATAGCCCTATTTACCACATCCCCCTTAGCCTCAAACTCCCCCTGTGCCTGCTGCCAAACAGCTAGCGCCGAGGAAAATTGCCCTGTTTCATACAACGTTCTACCCTGTTGCACCAAATCAGGATTTTGGAAGACTAATTCCTGAGTTGGAGTTGCAGCAAAAACTGGAGCGACTCCACTACACAAAAACACAGCCAAAAAGTAAACAAAATTTTCAAAAAGAAAAATATTTTGTTTTTGCATTTTTTTCATACGCTAAATACTGAATTAATTGTGTTTATAATTGATTGCCATTAACTATTTTCATTATCCTAGACAATATTTTATTATATGTGTAAACAATTATTTACATAAGGCTAATAAGCGAAGTATCATGTTTTTATTTCTAAATCCTTTCTTTCCTCTTCCTTTGCGTTCTTGGCGTCCTTGGCGGTTCATTTAACAAATCTTTTACCAAAACAAAAAAATTGCTATATTCCCATTACCTATTACCAATTTTCCATAAACCATGAACTATTTAAAAGGATTAAAAATTATCGAAAAATACAGACCATTTTCTTGCCACGTTCTGGGGTTGGACTTAACAGAAACTAAAGGAATGCCCCAGTCTAAACGGGCGCTGATATTGTCTCCCAAAGTCATCTGCAATCCCAAACCCACTGAAGCCAGCGTGCTAGGTTGCGCTACTTTCACTTCACCTCTATTCCAGGCAGTACCGACATCGACAAACGGTATCACCTGTAAAAGCACTTTAGATTCTGGAATCCTTAAAATTGGCAAACGCACTTCTGCCGTAAGCAAAGCGCCGTTATCAGCAAGCAGAGCATCTTGACGATAACCCCGAACGGTGTCCGCGCCACCTAAACCATATTGTTCTAGAGGCATGAGCGCTCTATCAGCCAGTTGCACGTCGCCGCGCACTAACAAAAGAGTATCCCGCGCTAAGAGCCGCACCCACTGCGCCTGTCCGCGCCAAGACACAAAGCGGCTGTCGGGGGCGCTATTGTTGATAGTGGCATCAAAAGCACCTAGACCGAAGTTGAACTGCGATCGCGCTGCAATCACCTCTTGAGTGTTCCGCTTCGTCCATTCTTGAAAAAATCTGATCGCCGAAATGCGCGTGCGTCCGTTTTCATCTGCGCCTGCTGATAGTGGAAAGGGAATCTCTAAAAGTGAGGTTTCGCTTTCCCGCCTAGAGGCTGTTAAGCCAAGCGCAAATTCTTGGCTAGGAGTTTGCACGATGGGCTGGCGATAAGTAATGTCATAGTAACGGGAAGCCGCTTGGATATCGATTAAGTTGAAAGGAGTCTCGATAACCTTGCTCGATGTTCTACCGTAGTTGAAGCTGAGAGTGCCGTTGCGTGCATTGATGGGTATCGTATAGCCGACATCTATGGCATTGCTACCATCGGTGTTGGTGTAACTGAAGTTGACTGCATCTCCCAGCCCTAGCAAGTTGCCTTCTCTTACCTGAAAGCCGCGCCGCAAGCTACCTACGCTGGGGGAACGACTATTATTGAGGATAGCTTCCGGGCCTCTAAATGATGGAGCTTCTCGTACATCTACGGTTAGCAAGCTGGTTCCCGGTTGGCTCCCAGCCGAGAGTTCGGCAGATACGTTACCGATCAGGGGATCGAGTTGCAGCAGGCGCAGGGATTCTAACAAACGATTGACATTTACAGGTTTTCGTGCGCCGATAGCCAAACGCGATCGCACATAATTTCGATTCAGTCGCCTCACGCCATTGACTTTGATATCCTCCAATCTCCCCTCAATTACCTGAATTGTGACAACACCCCTCTCCAGCTTTTGGGGTGGAATCAATGCACCAGAGGTTTGATAACCGTTGTCAACGTACAGCTTTGTTACCGCAGAACGAGCTTCTAAAAGTTCGGTGAATGTTAAAGGACGATTAGTATAGGGTTTGGTAATTTCTGCTAATTTTTTATTGCTAAATGCAGTATTGCCCGTAAACTCGAACCGCTCAACAGTGATAGTAGCTCCGGGGACGTTACCTGAAGGTACTTCGGGGGTAGGGGGCGTTGGCGTTTCACCCCCAGGCGGTGTAGGTGGTGCCAGTAGTTCTTGTGGTGGTGGTAGTGGCTGGGGTAGTTCTGGCTGTTGCGGCGTTGGTGGTTGAGGCGGCGTTACGATCCCCGGATCGTTTGGCGGTAGGTTAGGAACTTGAGCCAGAGGAAGAGAATTTTTAATTAATTCAGAAGTTTTTGTGGCTGGATTTTTGTCTTGTATCTCCTCAAGATCTAGCGTTTCGGAGGTTAAGGCTGACTGGCTCAAGTCGAATGAGCTATATAGCTGTTGCTCTTGGTTTAGCGACGCGATCGCCAAATCACCAGGTTCATTCCCCCCTAGCGCTGCTGTCTGGGCATTTACTGGCGCTACTAGCCAAAAATTTGTCAGAACAAGGATGTTCGCTAACTTGTAGTTAAAATTTTTTTCTAAGGCAACCATTATTAGTTAATAGCCAAATAAAATTTACGGTAAGCGTGGCATCAGAAAGTTAGGAGTTATCAGCTATGAACTATGAATTTCTAACGCCAAATTGTAAATCCATAATTCAAAATTCATTGAATTGAAGAAAACAGCGTCTCTACAACTGCTAACTCCTAACTGCTAATTTTTAACTTTTATCAACTATCAACATTCTTTAAAGATTGCCCAATCAATTGCCCGATCGCGGAGACGGAAACCTGGGAGATAAATCTCCGGGATAATCTGTCGCTGCAATACAACTCTCCATTGCCGTGCTAGGAGAAAAATCAATTTGCCCGCTCAAACCGATAACGCATTCAGAAAAGCGAGTAGGTAGAAGACTGCGGCGACAGTAATCAAGAACAGCTAGCGCCGGGGGGTTTTTGGTGCGGCGGTTGATATTAGTTACGCAGCTAGCTAAATCTGCGGGACGGCGCACGCGGGAGCAGGCGGAAAGAGCATCCTGACCGAGTATGGTCGTCCGCTTTTTGATATCAAGGACGCAGATGGATAATTCTCTAGGATGGAGGGCTTCTGCACAAGCGGGGCCTATTTGCTGTGGAGAAATACCAGCAGCCTGTAGTCTAGCAGCACAGGTACGATAATCGTTCCAATTTGCTGCCGTAGCGGGAAGGGTGTAGCCAGCCGCGCAGATCCCAGCGATCGCCACTGGAACAGCACAAAAGTTTTTGCTGATAAGCTTTTTCATCACGTTCAGTCTAAGGATGTTTCAAGCTAATTATTGCAATTAGTCTGCTCTAATGGCTGATTGTGCGAGCATAACCTGAGACTGGCGGCGATGCCAAGAGCAGCCACTATGAATGCGATCGCTCCGACGACAATAGCAGGCTAGCGGCTAGAGGTAACTGTGCATAGGCAAGTATGCGTTGTAAATAGCCCAAGAAAGGGCGATCGCACCCTGTAATGCTGCGAGTCTCCAGACTTGTAACCACAACACATTTGGTTGAGATTTGGAGGCGTTCATTTTACTGCCCCGCGTTTGTAATATTAAGGTAATTTAATTATTCAAACTCAGACAAAACTATGAAAAGAAAATCTTTACTTAGCTTAATAGTCGGTTTAACAGTTGCAACCTCTAGCTCCACATCCAATACTTCTCGGTTAAGCTCTAAGCAGTGTTGAGAATGGAGAAGTTAAGATGTTCACATTGAGTTCCAGTTCCCCTATGAAATGGCTTTTTAGACGGGAACTTTGAGCGAGA